>JAEEYY010000151.1 GCA_016288355.1 Synergistes sp. | reverse complement strand
GTTTTTTTGACGTCAGCTTTGCCCGCTGTCCGGCTGCTCACGGTTCAGCGGAACCGCAGGATGACCTTGAACAGATCGCCGTCAATCAGGACTCCAGCTTGCCTCCCTGAAGCTCTGTAAGGCTTCTGGCAATCGACAGGCCCAGGCCGCTTCCCTCGGTATTCCTGGAGGAATCGCCTCGTACAAAGCGCTCCATGAGCTCCTCCGTGGAAATATTCAGCTGCCTGCTCGAGATGTTGCGGATCCGGATCTCTGCCTCGTTCTCCTTATGACTGCTGTCGATATAGATCCGCGTTCCGCTCTGCGTGTACTGCATGGCGTTGTTCAGAAGATTGTCGAATATATGCCAGAGGAGTTTGGGATCGCCCTGGATCTCCATGGATCGGACGAAATGTCCAAGACCATTGTGAGGTTCTTTTCCGCCATACGGTCCTCATACTCCCCTGCCGCCTGGGAAAGCAGCAGATTCACATCGATGGGCTCGAGCACGACTTGTAATGCTGAGCCAGGCGTTTCGGTCGTCGACGGTCTCGTTTTGGAGGATCCGGTTCCCCTGCCCGTCATAAACCGAAAAAATAAAGTTGCTGGTGTCGTTTTGGAACCATTCGCTGAGACTGCGTTTGATTTTCTCGGACGCGACGAGTTCTTCCTGGGCGTTGGAGGATAGACCGATCACGGTTTACAGCGTATCCATATCCTTCAGAAGAAGATCGGATATGATCTCTGTCTCCAGACCTACGCCGTCGTTGAACAGCGCGCCGTGATTGTTCAGGAAAATGATTCCCATCACGTTGAACAGACTGAGCCAGGCGCTTAACAAGAGCAGTACTATGCCGAGCAGCTTTGAAACACAGTGTGACGCGACACGTTTCATAGGTGTGAATCCTTTGTCTTATTCTGCCTGGATCTTATAACCCTTTCCCCAGACGACCTTCAGATAGCGCGGCTCAGCGGGATCGATCTCGATCTTTTCCCGTATATGGCGGATATGGACCGCGACGGCGTTCTCGGCGCCCATAGGCGTTTCGTTCCAGACGATACGATAAATTTCTTTGGGAGAAAAGACCTTGCCGGCGTTTTTCATCAACAGGCATAAAATGTCGTACTCCAGAGGCGTCAGTGACACAGCCTCGCCGTCCACAGTAAGAATCTTCGCGTCATCGTTCAGCATGATCCCACCGATCTTGATGAGTTTGCTCTGATTGGCCCCTCCGCCGAGCTGCATATAGCGGCGCAGCTGAGATCGGACTCTTGCCAGGACTTCCACCGGATTAAAGGGCTTGGCTATGTAATCGTCTGCGCCGGCGTTCAGCCCCATGATCTTGTCTTCGTCCTCCGTCTTGGCGGAAAGCAGGATTACAGGCACGTTGGAGCAGCTGCGAATGGCCAAGAGCGCTTTGATGCCGTCCATCTTCGGCATCATGATATCCAGGATCACAAGATGGATCTCTTTTGTCTTCAGAATATCGAGTGCTTCTTCCCCGTTATAGGCTTCGTGGACCTCATAACCCTCGGAAGCCAGATAGATGCGCAGGGCGGAAACGATGTCTTTTTCGTCGTCACAAACCAGAATCTGATACATACGGCTCCTCCTTTTTCCGGATTGACAACACAAAACTCCATTTATTCCTTCTTTATATCATATATAACACTGAGAAAATTATCAAGTTAAAATTATTAAGAATTGATTAATATCTTTATTAATTTCGACGATAACCCTGCGGCTGTGATTGCATCGAATGCCTGCCTGTGATATAATGTAAATTAAAGAACACGATAACGGAGGTCGGTTATGGAACAGCATACGCTGCGCGTGATCGCAAGGATCCGCACAGATTTTGATGAAAAATTCGGCATTCCGCGGCAGAGCGGACTGGTTGAGGAGCTGCGCGCCTGTATCGTATTCGAACCGGAATACCGCAATCCGGACGCCCTGCGGGGCATAGAGGGTTTTTCCCATCTGTGGCTGATCTGGCAGTTCTCCAAGGCGGTACGGGAGGATTGGTCTGCCACTGTCCGGCCGCCGAGGCTGGGCGGAAACGAACGGATCGGCGTATTCGCCTCCCGTTCCCCTTTCCGTCCGAATGCCATCGGCCTTTCCTGCGTGCGGCTGATCGGAACTGAGCAGAGCCCCGGGCTGGGAACTGTGCTCATCGTAGCCGGCGCGGATCTGCTGGACGGTACGCCGATCTACGATATCAAGCCCTATCTCCCCTATGCGGATTGCCATCCGGAAGCTGTGGGCGGATTTGCCGTCAGCGCACCGGCAGCGAAGCTGGATGTAAAAGATATGGAAAATCTGCTGAACTGTCTGCCGGAGGACAAACGGTCTGCCCTGGTCGGAGTCCTTTCCTTGGATCCGAGACCATCCTATCAGGAGGACCCGGACCGCATTTACGGAATCCGGTTCGCCGGGATCAACGTCCGTTTTCGGGTGGACGGCACGGTCCTGTATGTCTGCGGGGCAGATGCGGATCCTGCCCGGGCGAAAGATTGAATAACAGCGGGATTTTTCGTATTGACAAGACTTCCGGGAATCGGTATAATAACTAAAATATACGAAAAACGGAGGACGGATACCATGAAGCTGTTGCTGAAGCACGCTGATATTCTTGTCCTGGAAAACAATACCTGGAAAACCTTGAAGGATGCCTATCTCGGTGTGGACGGAGATACGATCTGCTATCTTTCCGAAGAGCGGCCGAAGGACGGGTTCGACCGGGAGAAGGATCTGCGCGGCAAGCTGCTGATCCCCGGCCTGATCAACTGTCACTGCCACAGCCCCATGGTTTTTCTGCGCGGGATCGGCTCCGATCTGAATCTTCAGGATTGGCTTTTCCACTATATTTTCCCGACAGAGGCGAAATGGACCGACAAGGCAATCAAAGCCGCGAGCTATCTTTCGATCCTTGAGATGCTCAGCAGCGGCATCACTTCGTTCTCAGACATGTATTACCGCTGCGAAAACACGATCGAAGCACTCTGCGAGGCCGGGATGAAGGCGAATATCACCCGTTCCACCCAGGGCAGGCCGGATCTTCCGTTTGAGAAAAACCAGGATTGCAGAGAAGGCATCGCGTTGTTTGATCGCTTCAACGGGTTCAACGGCGGCAAGATCAAAATCGATTTCTGCATCCATGCCGAGTACACGAATACGCCGGAAACCATAGAGGCCTACAGCCGGATCTGCTTTGAAAAAAAGGGCCGGATGCATCTGCATCTGTCCGAAACGAAGCAGGAGCATCTGGAATGCATCCAGAAGTTCGGCATGACGCCCACGGCCCTGTTTGAAAAGCTCGGAACGTTCCGCAGCCCCACCACAGCGGCGCACTGCGTCTGGGTTTCCGATGAAGACATCGATATCCTGAAGGCGAACGGAGTCAGCCCGGTCCATTGCCCTTCCAGCAATATGAAGATCGGCAGCGGCTTTGCGCCGATCCAAAAAATGCTCGACCGCGGCCTCAATGTGACCATCGGCACCGACGGAGCGGCCTCAAACAACAATTTGAACATGCTCGAAGAGATGCATCTGGCCGCCATTATCCACAACGGCTATACCGGAGATCCGACCATCGTCAAGCCCGCAGACCTGCTGAAAATGGCAACCATCAATGGCGCCAGGCTTCAGGGCCGCGAAGACACGGGAGAACTCCGCGTCGGGAAAAAGGCGGACCTGGTCGCAATCGATTTCGACAAACCGCACATGATCCCCGCGTTCGATTATCCTGCCATGCTCGCCTACTCCGCCCAGGACAGCGACGTGTATCTCACGATGATCGACGGAAAGATCCTCTATGAAAACGGCGAGTACAAGACCCTGGACGCGGAGAAGATCATGTCCGAAGCGAGACGTGAGCTCCATACGCTTTACCGCTGAAGCAGATGCCGGAGGTGTTATCCATGAAGCGTGCCGATCACGACCTGGCCTTTATGCTCCGATATGAGAACATCGCCTGGTATGAGAACGGCGCAGTCCGCATCCTTGACCGAAGGATCTACCCTGCAAAAACGGAATTTGTGACCTGCCGGACGCATTTTGAGGTCGCCCAGGCGATCACCGATATGGTGACGCAGAGCTGCGGGCCCTTTACGGCAGCGGCTGCAGGTATGGCTTTGGCCGCGCACGAGTGCGAAGGCAGAACGGAACATGAGCAGCTTCGATATCTGAAAGAAGCAGCCTATACCATCTCCCACGCAAGGCCGACGACCGTTTCCCGGATGGAGCGGATCACAGGCGGCTGCCTGGCCGCCGCAGAGATCGCGCTGCGGGAAGGAAGATCGGTACCTGACGCCATTACGGAGCATTTGATCCGGACCAATGATCGCAGGTATGACCGTGTGGCGCAGATTGCCGTCCACCTTGTGGACAAGATCCCGAAAGACGGAAAGGTCCTGACCCAATGCTTCGGAGAGACCATCGTCGGCATGATGCTGCGGGAGGCCAAAGGGCGCGGCATGGCTTTGAAGCTCTTCTGCCCGGAAACCAGACCCTATTTCCAGGGTGCGCGTCTGACGGCCACTGTCTGCAGCGAGATGGGCTTTGACACTACGGTCATCACGGACAATATGCCGGCCTATGTGATGCAGCGGGAAAAGATCGACGTTTTCACCTGCGCAGCGGATGCGATCTGCCTGGACGGTCATGTCGTCAATAAGATCGGTACCTTCCAGATCGCGATCGCGGCAAACTATCTCGGCGTTCCCTTCTATGTAACGGGAGTTCCGGACAAGGGCCATCCGACCGGAGATTCCGTCCGTATCGAGCTGCGGGATCCGGATTTTGTGCTCCAGGCCATGGGTGTGCGTACGGCCGCCCCGGGTGTGAAGGGCTATTATCCGTCTTTTGACGTCACGCCCCCTTCTCTGATCACCGGGATTGTGACCGACCTCGGAGTATATGATCCCCAGCGGCTGAGAGACTACCTGTCCGTGACTGATATCGGTCCCTATGAAATGGTGATCTGATCGTGCCTTCACCACAACATTTAGTATTTTCGACTAATAATATTATAGAAAAAAACTCAATTTAGGTATTTACAAATCAAATTTTTATGGTATAATACCTTTGTAACTATAAGGAAATTATCCGTATAGGAGGAATATGAAATGAAAAAGTTTGTTGCGATTGTTCTTGCTCTTCTGATTCTTGGCAGCTTTGTCCTTCCCGTTTTTGCGGAAGACACCGCTGAGACAAAGGTTCCCAGCCCTACCGCGACAGAATATCCCGGTGACGATACTCCGACCGAACCCGAGTCTCCTGCCACTGGTGCTAATCCCTGGTTGGGTAATAATACCTGGCTGTTTGTCGTTATTATTTTGTTCAGCATCGGCGGCGTCGTTCTGGCTGGCAAAAAGCTTCTGAAGAAAAACTGATTTTCTTGACCTAAAACAAGCCGGATTTCCGATCCGGCTTGTTTTTCATGTTTTGGACTCCCCCAATCCCGTTTCTATAGCAACACAACTACACCTTTTCAGAATTACAGAAACACGCATTAGGAGTCAAAACAGAAACACGCATTAGGAGTCAAAAAATGACTTGACATTTCAGCGAAAGCGTCATATAATAAACAAGCCAATTCGGGGTGTGGCGAAGTTTGGTATCGCGCTTGGTTCGGGTCCAAGAGGCCGTGGGTTCGAATCCCGCCACTCCGACCATCGAAAAAGCCTTGAAAAACCTATGTTTTTCGGGCTTTTTTTGTTTTTCAAACTCTGATGTATCAGCTATGAGGTCAACAAAAAAGGTCAACAAATCGCAAAAAAAGTAATAATCTGCTGACTGTGTAACTCTTCCCCGTCTCTATCGTTTATTCGTCCGTCGTATTTTTCGCGTCCTTATCGCGTAGATGATAAATGTTCGTGCGTTGCGTTGCGTGTGCATGTGAAGTCACGGCTATTTGTTAGAACGAACAAGGGGAAGTGCTGCCGGCCAGGTATAGAATAAAAAAGAGGCTCCCAACTGAAAATACCGGGTGCCTCTTTCGTTTCGTTGTCAGAGCTCCGCGCTGCTCAGGATCTCGCAAAGCTTACGGGCTTGATCGGCTGTTATGAATCCGGCAAAGCGGACGTGCCGTCCGCCAGGCGTCCACCGTCCAATGTGAAGGCGTGGCGGGAAGTCATCAACCTTTACATACGCTACCGACAACTCGTCATCTCCAATGTTGCCGAACGTCCCGATTTGCTTCAACTTTATGAATTGTGCCACTACTGCCGCCCCCCTTCTCTAATAAGCGCATTGTCGAACATCTCTAAGCGCTTTTGTTTCTGATCTTCACTTATGCAGCCGTTGTAAAGCGTTGACGTATCGCCAAAGCTTGAAGGCTCGGGCGCTTGTTCTCCCTTTCCCCCGCTCCCCCTTTCCTGGCTGCTGTTGCAGATGCTTGTTGTAGATGCAGTTGTAGTTGCAGTTGTAGTTCCTTGTTCCTGTTGGTTCCGATACATCATGTTTGCGGAAGTATACTTAAGTTGACATGACGATACATCGTGTACATCTTGGGCGGGAAGCCAAATCCGCTTTGTCCAATCATCTTTTGACAGAGGCTCTTGGCCCTTCTTTTCGGTCTCCCGCTTATAAGCTCCATAGGCTCCGTCAAGGATGCGCTGCTGATATTTTCCATTGTCCCGCTCGATCTTTCCCTGGACTTCTCGCCAGATGATCCGCATTCCTCGGTCATCGAACATCGGGACAGTTCCGAACGCGCCAAATTCCAGCATTGCCACAAATAGCCGGCCTATCTCATCAGCAGAGTATTCCTCCAGTTGCGGGAGAATGTCAAAATAAACCATAATCCCCGGTCGCTCCGTCACAGTTTTTCCCCCTATCACTCTTGCCCGCATAATACGGGCATCTCCGGCTTGGCCCCAATCGTGCCAGCGTCAAGGGCGCATTGCAGACGGGAAACATCAACATAGTACCGGGAGCCGGCATAAAAGCCCGGGAGAAGATTTTGCTTCTGCCACTCGCGCAGCCGGCAATCTGCAATCCCCAGGACGCGGGAGGTTTCGCGGATAGTGCAATAGTTTTTTTCGTTATTCATGTTTTTTTCCTCCTTAATTATTTGGCAATAATACAATATACCCTCGCGTCCTGTCTGACTAAATCCATTATTATTCAATATTAATATTCATAAATTTGTTGCAGGTGCAACATTTTCCAAGTATTGACTGCTTCTATTTTGTGCTATAATAATAACCCGCTCCGTGAAATGGAGCGGGTTTTCATTGTCTGGACTCAGAAGCCAAAGACACCCATGGCAGCGGAAATATCTTCTCCGTTTTTCCACCGTTGCTCAAGGCCGGAAAAGACTGATTTGAATAATTCGCGGTCTTCTTTGCTGATATGCTCGCCTGTATCCCGCTCGTAACGGTCAAAAGAAGAATCGAGAACGGCCTTGTGAAAGAAATCTGCGTACATGATAAACCTCCTATAAATGCCCCGATCGGGGTTATTTTGCAATCAGCTTTTCAATCCCTTCAACGGCCCGCCGCTTGTTTTCTTCCGTGACGCCGGCGTAAAAGCCCATCGTTGTGCTCGGGTCTCTATGACCCAAGAGCTCTTGCACCTGCTTCAAGTTTGCGCCGGCTTCAAGCGCAAGCGTTGCCGCCGTGTGTCTCAGATCGTGCGGGCTCATTTTGGGAAGGTTGTGCCGCTCGGTAAACTTCCGCTGCCATCTTGTCGGCTCCGTGGGATATATGGGCTTGTATGGGTCTGCTGCGCTGCAGAAGATAAAGCCCTTGGGAAATATCATTGCTTTGTATTTGCTCTCATATTGGGCTTTTAAGGCCGTCAGAAGGGCAAGAACGCGAGGGGTAACAGGAACCGTCCGAACATCTCCCGTCTTTGTAGCGCCAACGTGGAGCTTGTCAGCGCTGTTTTTGTCGATGGTAACATTCCGCTGAACCGTGATGATCTGCTTCTCTGTGTCAATATCTCCCCATTGCAGACCGACGGCCTCACCACGGCGCAAGCCCGTGGTTATAAGAAGGTTCATAAATGTACGCCAGAAAAGCGGCTCGTCATCTAAGGCGGCAAGAAAACGCTTTGTTTCGTTCGCGTCAAGGAAGTCGATTTGCTTCTTGCTCCGCTTGGGCTTTTCCTTTTGGCCCAGGTCTTGACATGGGTTCGTCTGGATATACTTGTAGCGCCTTGCATATTCCAGAATGGTGCGCAAGGTGTTGAAATGGTGCTGTGTGGTAGTTTGGGAATACGGTTCGCCGCGTTTTGTTTTGGCCTCGGTGTTGCAATATTTGATATAACGCTTGACGGCCTCAGCGTCGATTGCAGCAAGCTTTTTCCGCGGCCCGAAGTATTCTATCAGATCATCGGTCATGTGCTGGTAGAAGCTCAGCGTTGACGGCGTATGACTGCCATCCTCGACGTGATCCTTCCGCCAGTGTTCAAGCACAAAAGCGGAAAATGTGATTTTATCCTTGGTCTCTTTTGAGCGGGTCTTTTCGTACTCCTCCCGCTGCTTCTGTTCCCAGGCGTCGGCTTGTCTTTCGACTTCCTTTTTCTCCTTTGCAGGCGTCAGCCCTTCGGGGCGCTGAATGGTACAGGTTCTCCAAATCTGCTTATACCGTTCATCACGGCCCACGCATATGCGGACTTTATAAGCTATGATTTGTCCTTGCTTGTCTGTTTTGGGTGTAATAGCTGCCATAATCTGTACCTCCATCCGGTCAACAACAGGGTCAACAAATCAACAAAAAGGTCAACAAATTGATTAAACGTTAATAAACTTTCTATCACGATTATAGCAGAAAACCCTTGTAAAATCAAGCTTTTTTTGAATGTTATTAAACGGCATAAAACGCTTGTCTTTTAATTCGGGTCCAAGAGGCCGTGGGTTCGAATCCCGCCACTCCGACCAAAGAGAAAGAGGACGCGTCTTGGCGTCCTCTTTCTCTTTGGTATCGTATTTGAGGGGCGGGATTCGAACAGGGCGGCGGCAACTGCCGCGAAAAACAGTCCGGTGGACTGTTTTTCAGCCCGCGGGAGAATCCCGCCACTCCGACCAAAATCCTCAGATTCTTGTGCAGGAAGCACAAAAATCTGAGGATTTTTCTTTTGCAAAGCATGGTAGATTTGTGCGAAACGCCGACTCCTGGAAATGCTGATAATCTGACCACAGTGCAATATTTTTAATATTTTTGAAGCTTTTCTTTTGTCTCTGCAATCAGCGCTTGGAGCTTTTCCTCGCATTCCTCTTTGGTCGGTGCGTAGACGTTTTTATGGATGCGTTTCCCATCCGGGCCGCGGGGGGCGTATTTGCCCTCCCAGAGGTGGTCGTTGATCTGATGCAGACAGCCGGTGCCCGGTTTTCTGCGGGTACCCTTGAAGGGCTCGAAGGCTTTGGAGGCGGGTACTTTCTCGTCCTCGGACGGAAAGCGCGGCAAATCGCCTTCTGGCGCCTCACCGGCCCCAATTCCGGCGTCGATCTTCTCCGCCGCCTGCTTCCGCATTTGGTCCGTCACGTGACTGTAAAGCAGATTATTTATAATAGACGCCTTTTGCGTAGATATGAGGTATTGTAAGCTAAGACGAGGGGCAGTTCCTTGTTCTCAGAACCGCCCCTTGTAATTGCAGGAAAATCGTCAGTCGTTGATTCGGCAGATGAGGCCGGAGCCCATTTCCCGCCAGCCCGGAAGCTCGTCCACCGGAAGGACAGTCTGGCCTTCATAGACCAGGTCACGCTGCAGCTTGACCTCGTAGGATTCCGGAGTGTTATAGCAGACAAGCACCAAACCGTCGTAATTCTCCGGCATCCGTACGGTAAGTGTGAGCTTCAGCTCGTAGGACAAATCCTTATACTTGATAACTTCGTGAGAATAACTGAATTCTACATGGACGGATTCGCCGTTTGAGTCATAGGTGTAGGAATAGAATGTATCATCCTCGGCCTCGGTCAGAATGACGCCGCTGTAATAGTCGCACAGACTCCAGGTCCAGGTCAACACATAGCGTTCCTTATTGACAAAAGCTGGCATAGTGCTTCCGTCTGACAGCGAGGTGGCGGTCAGGGTGATAAGGCAGTTTCCGTCACCGGTCGATTGATAAGAGGTCTGCTCAACAAACCAATCAGCCGGGATGCGCGTATAGCTGTAGCTGTCCTCACCGCGGACAGAAACGCCGCCTATAACGGTTTTTGAGGGATCTCCAAGGTTGTAGTTCACAAGCAGGTCGTTGTCCGTGAACCACGGCGTATAGTCGTCCTTCCCGTACTCTGGAGGTGTATCCGTCTCCACATAGGGCGACAGCGCACCGCCCTCATTGTCGTAAATCCGGTCATCCGAGCCCAGGTTCATGCTGCCAACCTTGTGGCCGTTCTCGTCTTCCATCACCAGCTCGATGTCCTGCATGTGGCAGAAGCCGTGGGTTTCATCGCCGTCATCCATGTCATACATTGTCCATGTACCGTCTGCGTTGATACCGATCAGCAGATTGCAGTCATCATACTTCCACACACCGAGGAACGGTCTGATATCAGCTTCCTCATCTCCCGAGTCGTCCCATTCGTAACGGGCGAGGGTCATGCCCTCGTCATCGATAAGCCACTTGCTGCCATCCTGTTTCAGCTTGAAGGCTGTGGAGTTATCCTCCGACTTGAGAACAAGGGTGTCATCCTTGAGGGAATAGTTGCCCTCCAGAAGGATGTACATTTCCGCGTTCCGATATTCCCAGGTGTTGTCTTCGTTGATTACAATGTATCGGTCGGAGTCTTCATACTTCCAAGTGCCGTGAAAGAACTCCACCGAATCCGTTTCTGTATCTTCGAACAGGTTTTTTCCAGAATTAAAATCGCAGGCGCAAAGGCTCAGAACCATCAACAGAACGAGCAGGAGCGAAATTGCTTTTTTCATTGCCTTCTTCCTTTCTATGTTTCTTTGGTGTCGAAATGCTTTGCAATTTATTTTATATCATATCGGCGAATAAAAATCCAGAATTATTTATGTTGTATGGATTGCTTTTTTGACCGCTGCACGGATAACTTTGGCTGCCTTTGAGACGTGAAAACCATGGGACGAGCGACGGAGCATGACGCCCTTCACGTATTGGGAATCGTTGTGTGTCTCGTAGACGATCTGCTTTTTTCCGTGCAGCCGACCAGGATCTTGATCTCAGAGTCGCGTTTCATCAGATCCACAATGCACATGATCACGTCCACGGTTTTTTCCCCGCAGCCGACCCACACGTCGATCCAGGCAGCGTCCATGGAGGCGGTGTCCTTCAGATAGTCGTAATCCAACGGATAGATGTAATCCGGAAAACGAGGGTGTGCGCTGCCCGTCAGTAACGCCTGTTATTATTTTCGTGATATGTACCAAACATCATTCCCGGTGAAGCCGCAGCTCCTGTAAAGCAGCTCCGGGCGGCTGGGATCATCTGCCTTGCCGGAAACGGTCACAAAGTCAGCCTTAGCCTTCATTCGACAAAGCAGCTCCCGGACAAGGAACGCCCCAAGGCCCTTCCTTCTGTATCTCGGAGAAACCTGTATCCATTCCAGCACGCCTTCCCGGAGCTCCCGGTCCAGTTCTCCGATCCCGGAGGCGACGATCATTCCGGTGGAAAGCTCCCGGACCGCGAGCCAAAGGGTCTCATCATACACCTTTCGCGACCGGATAGCGGCCAGCTCTGACGCGGAAACGGAGATCTCCTCATAGCATTGCGAAATGTGCGCAGCTCCCATCTCCGGCGTCAAAGGGATCACGGTATATCCCTCCGGGACGGAAGGCTGTTCCAAGCCGCACAGACGATGAATCAGTCGAAAATAGCGGACAGAGGTCTCGCTGCCAGAAGGCGCATCCCGCAGGTCGCTTTCGTGAAGGATCTGCATTTCCTCCGGGATCTGAACCGTCACAGTTTTCCAATAAGGCAGAGAAGAAGCCCTGCAGGGGTCTAATAGATAATCGCTTTTTGTCATTTTATGCCCTTCGAAAGATCTTGATTCTTATGACGCATCCCTCAAAAGTCAAACCGGTTCTCATCTACCTGAATCTTTCGGGTGAGCTTTTCGCCGGCGTAGGGCTTGCGGAGCTCGATCAAATTCAACACGGTATATCCCTTTGATTTCAGGAATTCGATGATCCCCTGGTTATTGGGATGCACATAGTTGTACACGGTGTCCTCACCGTAGGCTGCGGCAATCTCCTCGGCTTTGTGGAATAGTGCGGAGGCAACGCCCTGTCTGCGCACTTCCGGCAGGACATAGAGCGACTCCACCCACACACAGGGCTCGTCCACACGGCAGACCATGTAGCCGCAGTAGCTGTCTTCCTGCCGGGCCGTGAACACAGGAAAACCGGCATCCAGATATTCTTTCAGCTCGGCAGCGCCATCGTTTTCATTCGGGCAGGCCACGATCCCCTTCAATGCTTTCAGTGTCACGCGAAACTGCGCGACCAGCGGGGCAATCCAGGGGATTGCAGCTTCTGTCATCTTTTCTATCTCAATCACACAGATCCCTCCATGAACCGCAATACGGATTCGGTTGTGATCAGTTTGTCCATGTGTCACACCTGCGATTTCGATTTGTCGTCGTGTTCACAGTCCGTAAAAAATCTTCTTAATGATATCTGCTTCCGGATAATGTAACACATCGATCTGATGGATGACCTCATCCACATGATATATCACATCGATCGTTTCAATCCCGGCATTTCCGTTTTCGATTGTGAGAACACCTGCGCGGGCTATATTTCGATCCCTTGACGGACAGCCCAGAGAACCGACGTTGATATACAGCTTATCACTCTTGCAGATGTTTCTGGCATGATCGTGCCCGTACAATATGATATCACTGTCTACATCGGCAAACATAACCGACAAGTCTGATTCGGTGGGATTCTTTTTTGATCCGGTAAAACGGCCGTTTCGGTCCATACAAGAATGCATCACAGAGACGTCAAGTCCCGCATCCGTAAAGTCTATCCGCTTTGGCATACGCCAAAGAAAAGAAATCGACTCTTCAGACAACAGGGCATGTTCCCATCTGTGGTGATCCATTTCGCCATAACTCATATCCTCATCGTTCGGATATTCCGTGGGCATCCCTTCCAGTAGATATCCTTCATGATTTCCCCGCACGGACATTAATCCGGGAATACCGGCTGTTTCCTGTACGGTTTCTTCAGGGTATGGTCCGATACCAATGATATCCCCGCAGCAAATAATCCTGTCACAGCCCATTTGACCCAACCGCTTTAAAACAGCGCGCAAGGCAATTACATTGTTATGGATATCCGTTATGATCCCGTATTTCATAAATACTCCTCTGCAGATTTCCGTTATCCAAAGTGCATTTTCAGGTTGATTCTTCACGAACTCCACCGAATGAAAGGCAAATCCTTTCTCATCTTCTTTCAGTATAGCACCACGATCATAAATAATCAAGAAACTGCATGAGATTCCGGTAATCCCCCTATCCCCTTTTACGGCAGGAGATACTTGTTTTCCGCGAGAAAATATGTTACTATCTGTTTATCTCATAAGAAAGGCAGAGAACATCATGTCATTTGCAGAGCACAGAGAAAGACTGTACAAGACGTTGGCAGAAAACACTTTGGTGGTCGCCTATGCCGGCATCCCCATCCATGCCAACGAGGACGCTTATTATGATTTCAGGGTCAACAGCCAGTACTTCTATCTGACGGGCCTGGATCGGGAAAACACGGCGTTTCTGGCATATAAGAATGCGGAACAGGTCAGAGAGATCCTGTTCATTGAAGAGCCGGACCCGCTGTCGGAGCGCTGGACCGGAAAGATGCCCACCAAGGAGGAAGTACAAAAGATCTCCGGGATCCGTGACGTGCGCTATACGGACAGCCTGGAGTCCGCCATCAGCAGCTTTTTGGGACGTTTCCGTGTGGAAGAGGCCTACTTCGATCTGTACCGCTGCCGGATGAACGATCTGCCGGACTATAATCTCGTGATGGCGGAACGCTTCCTGCAGGCCTATCCCCATGTGATCCTGAAGGACCTGCACACGGCCTGCGTGCCGCTCAGAGAGCAGAAGGACGCGGACGAGGTGAACACCATCCGCAAGGCCGTGGATATTACCCGACGGGGTCTGGAATTCGTGATGAAGAACCTGAAGCCGGGCATGATGGAATACCAGGTGCAGGCGGACTTTGCGTACGCCTGCAGACGCTTGGGCTCAAAACGCCAGGCCTTCCCCACCATCGCCGGCTCCGGGATCAACGGCTGCATGATGCACTACGAAACAAACCACTGTGAGGTGCAGGACGGCACTCTGATCCTGTTGGACCTCGGCGCGGCGTATGAAAACTACAGCAGCGACATCACCAGGACCTATCCGGCCAACGGAAAGTTCAGCCCGAGACAGCGCGAGATCTATGAGCTGGTCCTGAAGGCAAACGAAGCCGTTGCCGCGGCCGCCAAGCCGGGCATCACGCTGAAGGCTCTGAACGACGTCGCGCGTCAGGTCCTCGGGGAGGGCCTGGTGGACATGGGCATGATCCGGGACGTCTCTGAGGTGGGGAAATACTACATGCACAGCGTGAGCCACCCCATCGGCATCGACGTGCACGACATCTCCCTGGCGGGCGACGTGCTCCGGCCCGGATGGGTCATCAGCAACGAGCCTGGACTGTATATCGACGAAGAAGCCATCGGCATCCGCCTGGAGGACGATCTGCTGATCACAGAGGACGGCTGCGAGGTGCTGTCGAAGGATATCATAAAGGACCCGGACGCCATCGAAGCGTTCATGGCGCAAAACTGATTCAAAAGTAACTTTGCAGTAACAGGCATAGCGGGCGGTGAATTTTTCCGCCCGCTATGCCTGTCTTATCGGGACTATTCAATACCGATCGCAGCCTCTTGCTTTCCGAATCCTTTCGCGGCCCTTGCCTTTATACTCTGCGCACGTAGTCCGCTTTTCTCGGGGCGGGTTCCCGTTTGCCCTCCGGCTTTCCGCAGCCGAGGATCACGTTGCCGACGCCGACATAATCCTCAGGGATCTGCCAGGCTTTTTTCAGCGCCTTTCCTTCTTCACTGTCAAATACCTCCCGCGCTCTCCAAATGTAGCAGGAATCGACGGCGACAGCGTTTGCGCCGTTGAGCAGGTTGCCGATGACGAGGTTTGCGTCCGCGAGGCCGATCAACGTATCGGCGCCGAACACGATGATAACAGTAGGCGCGCCGTAGAAGGTACGAGCCTCCGGCTTTCCGATCACGGCTGCGTTCATCTGTTCGATCCTGCGCAGCAGCTTGTCGTCTTGCACGACGACCATGAGCGGAGACTGTCTGCCCATGGCGGTAGGCGCAAATGTGCCGGCTGTCAAGATCGCGTCGAGGTCTTCCGGGTTAATCTGATCTTCGGTGTAAGCTCTGCAGGACCGTCTGGTCAAAAGGTTTTGCAATGCTTCGTTCATGGGAGGAGCTCCTTTCATTTTCTGATGATTTCATTGTGTCCGGCTCTGATATGCACAGCCAAACAGACATAATTATTACCCGTTTGGCTGGTCTGCAAAGCAGTGTTTCTTCGCAAGAGCAAACTGCTCGTTGAAACGAAGGATCGCCTCTTTGCCGACCTTGCTTTTGGGTTCATACAGGTCGAAGGCGTGATACATCCCTTCGTATACGTCAACCCTTGCCTCCACGCCCGCCGCTTTGAGATCATCGACGTATTTGAGGGTCTCACAGTAAAACGGTTCTGCTGTGCAGACAAAGGTATAGGCAGGCGGAAGGCCGCGATAGTCTTTCTGCCTGGACGGAGCCGCATAGGGCGAGATTTGCTTCTTTGCGCAGTTTCTCAAATAAACCGCCCAGGCCTGATGGTTTTTCCGTGTATTCCAGACCCTCGCATGATTATCCCGCGAACTGTCCGTATCGCAGTTATCGAGCATTGGGTACAGCGGCATCTGGAACGCGATGTTCACGTCTCCCCGATCCCGTGCGAGCATGGAAACCGCAGCCGTCAGACCGCCTCCGGCGCTCTCGCCTCCGACCATGATCTGGCTGGAATTGATCCCCAGCTCTGCGCTATGGTTTTTGATATACAACAGAACGGCATAGCAGTCATTCAAAGCCGCCGGATACGGATGCAGAAGGGACAGATGATAGCCCGGGGTGATAACGACCGCACCGTGATTTCTCACCAGATCAGCCCCGCGGCTGAAAAAGACCATTTCCTTCATGCCGGTCAGATAACCGCCGCCGTGGATCCACAGGACGCCCGGCGCGTTTTGCGGGTCTGACAGAGGCTTTAGAATGAGGACCGGAACCCGTCGTCCGTTTACTTTTATAACGATCCGTTTTCTTCGGATGCCTTTCAAGCTGAATTGAAACATGGACCAAACCGCTTTCATTACTGAATCGCCCGGGTCTCAGGGAAGGGTCCCGTTGATCGGGATTTGATCGCCCAGAAATTTGGGATCGGGTCGAAAGATACACAAAAAGAAGTCCTTCACTCTGGCAAGGCATTCTCTGGCTTCCCGGCCGTATCTTCCGGAATAATCTGTTCTGTGCGCGTCCGCGCCGTACGTCTCAAGCCCCACAGAGGACCCGATATAGGCCGCCCGGAACAGATGGTATTTTTGTGTTACGATGATCAAACTGTTGACGCAAAAGATATCCTTTGCCCTGACGATGCTGTCGTAGGTGCAAAATCCGGCGTGGTCCCGCACGATGTCTTCCCTGGGGATCCCCTGCTTTTCCACCAGATAGTCTTCCATTGCCTGCACTTCGTTGTAGTCTGTGCTGCCGTTGTCGCCGGATACAAGGATCTTGTCGGACGCTCCGGCGCGATAGAGCTCCGCACCCAGATCCAGCCGTTCCCGCAGAATGGGGCTTGGAGATCCGTTCCAAATACCGGCCCCAAGGATCAGGATACAGTCGGTTTTCTGATCGGGAAGGCCGGAAACGATCTTATCGTCAGAATACTCCAGATCCAGGATCCGTGCGTTTCCGCGAATCACTACGATCATATGCGCGATCACGCAGAGCAGCCCTCCGGCAAGCAGAAGGAACAGCAGACGGCGTAACCACTTCCGTGTGCCTGTTTTCTCTTTGCCGTGTTTTTCTGTTTCGGTGCGCGACGCCTTCCGGCCCTCTTTCCGCTTTTTGATTTTTTCTGTTTGTTTCTCTCTCTTCATAAAAGGCAGCACCCTTATTCTGTGTATATTGAAATCGAGCTTCTGCGGCTGATCTTTGGATCTCTTCTTTTCATATTGCCACTCCTATTCCTCATAGGATAGTTTGATTATACATCACAAATAGCTTAAAAGAAAGATATAATCGGACAAACTGCTTTCTTTCTTCTGTTCCTCTTGATTTTGCTCCCGCCTGACGATACAATAACAGTGCGAATACTTCGCTTCCATCTGCACGGAAGGAAGCGCTCCGGGAGGACAGATGAGATGAATCGAATGACTGACGATAAAATGACTGACGATATTGAGATCATAGGCGCGGCTGAGAACAACCTGAAGCGCATCGACGTGACGATCCCCAAGGGAAAGCTCGTGGTGTTTGCCGGGATCTCCGGGTCGGGTAAAAGCTCTCTGGCCTTCGATACGGTCGCCGTGGAATCGGAGCGCGAATGGCAGCAGAGCTATCCGCTGTTTCTGCGAAACAAAATGCCGCACTATGACCGTCCCAAGGTGGATGAGATCCGCAATCTCACCCCTGCGATCGTGGTCGATCAGCATGCCATCGGCTCAACCTCCCGTTCCACGGTCGGAACAGCGGTCGACGTCGCTCCCCTGCTGCGGCTGCTCTTTTCCCGGGTCGGCCAGCCCAGCGCAGGCGGTTCCATGGCCTATTCCTTCAATCATCCCGCCGGCATGTGTCCTGACTGCACCGGCCTCGGGGAACGGATGGAACTGATCAAGGAGAGTTTTTTCGATCCGGATAAATCCCTCGTGGATGGAGCGATCCTTTTCAGTCAATTCTCCTCAGGCTGGCAGACGGTTTATTATCAGAACAATCCCCTGCTTGACCCTTACAAAAAGCTCCGGGACTTCACACCCGAGGAACGGAAGATCCTCGAAGACGGAAGTCCTGAACCGCTTATGGTGGAATTCAAGTGCAACAACATCGGCCGTATGGATTATTTGCCCTATGAAGGCGTATATCCCCGCTTTGAACGCCTTTATATGAAAAAGGACATCACAAAGCTAAAAAAGAGCCTACAGGATGAGATCCTGACGCATGTGCGCCACGGATTCTGTAAAACCTGCGGCGGATCCGGTCTGAATCCCAAAGCGCTGGCGTCAAAAATCAACGGCAAAAACATCGTTGATTGCATGGATATGACTGTGGCCGACCTGCTTGGCTTCCTGCGAACCATTGACGACGCCCGGGGCAGCTCTCTGGCCAGGCAGATCGCTTCGTATTTGCAGCGTATGGTGGACGTGGGCATCGGCTATCTGTCCCTCTCCCGCAAGACGGAGACGCTCTCCGGCGGCGAGGCGCAGCGCATCAAGATCGTGCGGAATCTGGGCGGCTATCTCAACAATATCACCTATATCTTCGACGAACCGACAGCCGGTCTGCACCCTGCTGATGCAGAACGGATCGGACGCATGCTCTGCGAGCTCCGGGAAAAGCACAACAACGTCCTGGTTGTGGAGCACTCCCGACAAATGATCGAGCTTTCCGATTATATTATTGAGATGGGCCCCGGCGCTGGAAATCACGGGGGCGAGCTCGTCTTTGCAGGGAGCCTTTCAGAGCTGAAGGCCGCCGACACCCTGACCGCGAAGGCAATGAATCAGATCATCTCCGTCAATCACGCTCCCCTTCCGTGGACAGACGGATACCCGATCCGCGACGCCTGCTGTCACAATTTGAAGCACGTCAATGTCACGATCCCCAAGGGCGTGCTGACCGCGGTGACCGGCGTCGCCGGCAGCGGCAAGAGCTCTCTAATGCGCTATGCTTTCCCGGAATCCTATCCGAACGCCATTGTCATCGACCAGAAGCCCATCGGCACCTCCATCCGCTCCACACCCGCCACCTACACCGGAGTGATGGACGAGATCCGCAAGGTTTTCGCGAAGGCAAACGGCGTGGGCGCAGGATGGTTCTCGTTCAACTCCGAGGGCGGCTGCCCGATCTGCAAGGGCACCGGTCAGATCAGCTATGAAATGGCTTTTGCCGAGCCGGTGACCGTCACCTGCGAGGAATGCGGCGGACACCGCTATAACCCCATTGCCCTGTCCTACCGTTACCAGGGCTTGAACATCGAACAGGTCATGGATCTGACCATTTCCGAAGCGTATGCTTTCTTTGAAAACGCAAAGATCAGAAAGCGTCTGCAGAGCATGATCGACGTCGGATTGGACTATCTTACCCTGGGCCAGCCGACCAGTACGCTTTCCGGCGGAGAGGTGCAGCGGGTCAAGCTGGCGAGCGAGCTGCATAGGAAGGGAGAGATCTACGTCCTGGACGAGCCCAGCACCGGCCTCCATGTCAAAGACATCGAGAAGCTGCTGTCTCTGCTGCGAAAGCTGATAGACAACGGCAACACCGTCGTTATGGTGGAACAGAGCATGGAACTGATCGCACAGGCGGACTGGATCATCGACCTAGGTCCGGAAGGCGGCTCAGGCGGCGGTACCGTCCTGTTTGAGGGCACACCCGAGCAGCTGCTGAACTGTTCCGAGTCTAAAACGGGCCGCTATCTGCGAAATATGGTAGGATGATCTGTCAAACGGTTTACAGATCTCCGCATCAGGCGGTTTGCCCGAAGTTTATTTTTGTAAAAGCTCTCCGTGGATACAAACGCGGCCCCCGTCCGGGCATTGCACGTCAAACGCTGGCACCCGTTCTTCGCCATGATCCAGCGCGGCTCCGTTCTGAATGGCAAACAGATATGGATAGATCGCATTCCAAAGCTCATGACAAATGGGCGGGCAGATATCGCCGACTATGAACCGATCTCCTGTTTTGTGATATCGGGAACGACACTCCCCTTTTGTGACTGTGAGCAAGACTTTTCTCATTGTATTTCCCCTCAATATATCCATATAAGCAAGGAGCAGATCGGAAATGTCCTTTCGGCCGCGCTCGCCGAAATCCGGCCGTTTCGTCTCGAAATCAAACACCGTCAGCACTTCCCGGTTTCGTTCCGCTTCGGTGAGGACCGTGCCGGAGGCGTCGATCAGCATGGTCGGCGCTGTCTGATACGGATGGATCGCATTAACAGAGAGAATGTGACAGACGTTCTCCACGGCGCGGGTGCGGAGGTGGCCGCGGATCAGGTCATATCGGTCCGTATCGTCCCGGTCTGAAACGTCATAAAACAGGACCATGTTCAGATCGGCTTTCTGGCGGTACAGCTCCCGAAAATCCTCCGGGAAACGGAGACCTCATAGCAAACATGAACGCCGATCCGCAGACCGTCGAGCTCCACGATCCCAGGCTTGGTTCCGGATACAAACCTGCCTACATAACTTCACAAGTGCAGATTCATAATGCCACTGACAGGACACCGGCGCAGTAGGAGATCCGAGAAAAAGCGAGCGTCGGGAAAATCTTCTTCAGTTCTTCCACTATAAAATAGATTTCATCGTCATCCCATTCGTCACCTGCGTCCTTCCGGCACTGTTCCAACTGGCTTCGGGTTTCAAAGGCAACGTCACCAATCAAAATCTGTCCGCCAGGCTTCAGAAGGCTTTGCAGCGCATACAGGAAGGAGACCTTCTGTTCATCAGTCATATGATGCAGGGAGTAGGTGGCTATGATGAAATCATAGCTCTCTTTCAGGAGCGGCTCCACCAATCCTTGGGTGAAATCGCCTTGATACAGATGTGCATTGGGCATCTTATTGGAGGCCAGCTCGATCATCCGTGTCGAAAAGTCCTGACCGAAGATCGTGCAGCCATTTTCATACAGCTTTGTGGTCAGCGTTCCGGTGCCGAAACCAATGTCCAGAACAACAGCGTTCGGCTTCTTCATTACCGCTTGATAGATGGTTCCCAGCACAGCTTTATATCCGGCAAATGGATACGTATTTCCCTCATCGGACAGGCCGACGCTCTTGTCGTAGCCATCGGCCCAAAGGTCAAATCCGGTTTGATTCAGCATTGTTTTTCCTCATGTTTCTTCTGTATATGATCCGCTGCTTATAACAGTTTCTCTGCCCATTCCGCTTCTTTGAAGCCGGTCAGAACAAAGTCCTCTCCAACCAGCAGGGGCCGCTTGACCAGCATCCCGTCGGAGGCCAACAGGCGAAGCTGCTCGTTCTCACTCATACCGGGCAGCTTCTTGGAAAGCTCCAGCTCCCGGTACTGGATGCCGCTGGTGTTGAAAAAGCGTTTGAGCGGCAGTCCGCTCATGGTATAATACCGGCGCAGGGTTGCCTCATCCGGGTGAATGTTCTTGATGTCGATGACCTGATGCTCGATCCCATTCGCATCCAGCCATTGCAGAGCTTTTTTGCATGTGGAACATCTGCTGTAGCAGTATACCTGTATCATATCTATTCTCCTTTTATTCCGGATGCCCCTCCACTGTGGAACAATCGTTAAATGCGGCAAAACGACGAATGTTACGTTCAAGCGCCTTATGAAGCTTCTTCGTCTGCCGGACGCCGGGCTCGTACCAAAGGTTTTTCACGAAGAGCGTTCCGGTCTTTCGATCCACGGCAGTCTCAATCCGACCCATGAAGCGCTCGCCCCAGAGGATCGGCAGGGTGTAATAGCCGTATTTGCGCTTTTCCGCAGGGGTGTAGATCTCCCAGCTGTATTGGAAGTCCCAGAGGGTGGAAACCAATTGCTTGTCCCATAGCAGTGGGTCCAGCGGGGCCAAAAATTCCATGCGCGGCTTGGTGTTCAGCATGTCCTCAAGCACCGACTGCATGAGGGGTTCATCCTCCGCTCGGTAATAGAAAACCGTCTTGACGCCCTCCATGAGGGCCGGAAGAATTGCCCCGGCCTCCTCTAACTGCGCAAACACACGTCTGCGGGTCTCAGCGTCCGCATGAATTCCAAGAAAGGCCGGGGAGTTCTTGTTCCACAACAGACCCACAGCTCCGATCCGACGCAGTAACCGCCATCGCAGCAGCGCATCAGCGCCCTGGCAGGGATTATCGGCGGTCAGGAGCTTCGAATCCAAGTACCGCTCCGCCAGATCATAGAACTTCCGAGAGCCGTTTTTGTGGTGGATCAGCAGTATCCCATCTGTGTATAGCTGTTTCAGGACCGAGCGGGCCGCCTGAGATTTCCTGTGCCAATTGCCGCTCCAATGCATGGACGAATGCCAGAAGATCTCGCCTTCAATGGGCAGAGTGTCACTGGAAGCAGGACCGTTTTCCTGTATGTATGTAAGGGCCTGTTCCTCCAATTCGACAAGTCCTTCAAAGCTCGCGCCGAGTGTGCGGCTGCGTTCCCGGTAGGGAGAAAAGTACGGCCAATCCTCCGCCGCCCAGATGGAGAGCTCCTTGTCGGCGTAGTCCACCAGCAGCCGATCCTGATACAGCAGTTCCGAAAGCATGGATTTCCGGAAGTTCTTGACCCGGGATTGCAGTGTCAGCTCGGCGTTCTTGCCGCAGACGTCCACCGGATCGTACTGGATGCAGCCGGCCTGCCGAATATAGGCATAGGCTCCCTCCTTCTCGAAAAAGCGATAGTCCCCAAGCAGACCCTGTTTTGCAAGAAGGAAACGCCGTGCCTGTACGGTTGTCAATTCTTTCATTTCGTATTTCCTTGTCTTATTTGTGTCCTATGCGCGGCGGTAAGGCTGTGGATCTTCCCGTTGCTTGCCCCTGGCAGATCCTTTTTTGTGATTACTTAATTATTGTACTCGAAAACCCATTGAAAAGCAATAACATATCGTGAGCACAGCTAACCAAACATTATTTGCAAGAATACCGACTAACAGAAAGCATGAAAAAAGGGGCTGTAAAAAAAGTCCCATAACGAAAAGTGAGAAGTCGCGAAAAACGGCTTCTCATTTTTTGTTATGAAAAGAGATGGCTGCCCCCTATCGGAAGCAGCCAAATGGTGGTATAATGTAACTGCTATGAAACAAAACAT
>JAEEYY010000150.1 GCA_016288355.1 Synergistes sp. | reverse complement strand
CTGTACTACCAGCTGGGCGGCTGTCACATGATGTATTCCGATAAACGATGAAAATATACGTCAGGCGCACAGAAAAAGCCTCCGCCTGATACTTCGGCGGAGGCTTTTATCTATTTTTTGTTATCGTCAAGCGGCGGCAACGGCTTTATCTCCTCGTCCTCCGAAAATTCCGTCTTCGGACCATCTGTCTTGCTTTTGATCCAGCCTTCGATCTTGTCGTAAAATGCATCGCTCCAGGCCGGGGTCGCCCAGATCTTCCGGGTCGCCGTCATCGAAAGGCAACCGCACAACATAGCGCCGAAATAAAAATAGGGATGATGAGTAGCAAGGGCAATTCCGAAAAAGATAAAGCACAGCGTTGCGAACAGATCCTTGTAGAACAATGTTCCGCCCCCTTTCTCTGACTCACTCCGGAAATTATACCTCTTTTTTAAAGCCGCTGCCATCTGAGGCGCCGACCCAACGGCCAGCCCGGCGCCGCGAAAAAGATTCGGAAGATCCGGTCCGCTCTGATGAATGGCGGAAGAACGTGATTATATGACAAAAAAAGCGCTCCCGTGAGGGAGCGCCTGCAAAACCGATCTGCGCATCTGCGCAGCGCTGTTTTTACCAGGGAACACCAAGAATAAGGTGCGGCAGGAAAAGAACGAGCTTCGGGATATAAGCTGTAACGAGAAGAACGGGGATCCAGCAGCAGACCATGAATTTGATGGCCGGCCCCATTATCTCATTGATAGGCGCGCCGCCGACCCGGCCTGACAGATAGAGAGTCGGGGCCGCCGGAGGCGTGATGCATCCCAGAGCCGTGTTGACGCCGACGACGGCGGCGTAGTGGACGGGGTTGATGCCGAGCTCGGTGATGATCGGCAGCAGAATCGGCGTGGTAAGAACAACGACGCTGATGTCGTCCATAAGCATGCCCATAAGCACCAGGAAGATGTTGATCATAAACATGATCACCCATTTATTCGTGGAAATCGAATAGAAGAGATAGAGCACCTTTCCGGGAAGATCTTCCAGTATATACAGACGGGAGAGCATCGAGACCGAATAGAGCATGACCATGATAACTCCGGTCGTTACCGCGCTTTCGATCACGATCGAATAGAGCGTTTTCCAGTTAAGTCCCTTATAGACGTAAAGTCCGATCGGTATGCAGTAAAGGACCGCAAGAGCGGAAGCTTCGGTGCATGTCATAACGCCGCCGTAGATGCCGCCAAGGACCATAACGGGCATGAAAAGGGCGGGAATAGCAAGACGTCCGCGCTCACGGAACATCTTCCAGCGTTCGGCTCCGGTGCGTTTCTGCGCTACGAGAACATTCTTGTTATTCCTGAGCATCCACATGTTAAGAAGCGAAAGAAGTATCGTGGTGACTATTCCCGGGCCTATCGTGGAGAGGAAGCAGGAAAGGACAGAGATGCCGCTTATCCATGCAAATATGATAAGCGTAGCATTCGGCGGGATCAAAAGTCCCAGCAGCGATGCGTTTGCCATAAGTGCGCAGGCATGTCCCATAGGATAGCCGCCCTGTTTGAAGCGCGGGAACATGATGGCGCCGATGCAGGAGAGCGTTGCGCAGGCGGCGCCGCAAATCGATCCGAACACCGCGCATGAAACGGTACCTACGACGCCGAGTCCGCCTCTGATATGTCCTACGAAAACGTCGACAAGGTCGATCATTTTTTCGGCTATGCGGCCGCGTTCCATGATGCCGCCGGCCAGGATGAACATCGCTATCGCTATCAGTGAGACGGAGTTCATCTGGTTAAAGCCGTAAGGCAGCAGCTGCGTCGGCTGATAGCCTTCCATCGTGGGGCCGCCAAAGAATATCAGCCACGCGCAGGAAGACATAAAGCTGACAGGTACCGGAACGCCTATGATAAGTGTGAAGATAAGAATCACAAGTGCTATATAGATCATTATTTATTACCTCCCGTAAACAGCGCTTTTCCTGCTCTTATAAGATCCCATAAAAAATAGTAGCACATCGAGAGCAGCCCCAAAAATATCGAGAGGTAAGCAGTCCAAAGCGGGATACGCCAGGCGACCGTACGCGGAATCGCGACGCCGGTCCCGAGCGGACCCATGAAACCGAACTTAAGATAGTCCCAGCCGTACCATGTAAAGAGCATCGTAACGCCGAGAGTGATGAGGCACTTGAGGAAAAGAATAAATCTCTTCAAAAAACCATCCTTTAAATATGACTGCACGAGATCCGCGCAAACATGCGTACCCGCAAACGCACCGTATCCGGCTCCCATGAAATAAAGCCAGAACGCAAAGATCTTGATCCACTCTTCATACCCGTAAAGGTCCATTTCAAGTATGTAGCGCATCAGAGTAGCCGCGCTTATTATTACGGTGAGCAGCATCGACATCACAAAACAGACGATCGAGTAAAAGCTGACCGTGATCTTGTCAAACAGGCATTTAGGCTTTCTTACGCTGGATTCGACATCTTCCGCCGCTGCCGCAGCCTGTTCCGTTTTTTTCTCTTCTTCCATATACTGTACCCCTTTCAGAACACAAAAACCCTGAGGGGCGCAAACCCCTCAGGCCTTTTGTGTTTTTATGAGAGATCCCGCAGCAGGAAAAGCGGGAAGTCTCTCGTTGTTAAATCCTGGTGCTGGATTTATTTACTTACCTCTTTTGCAAATTCGTTCATCAGATCTACGCCGACTCCGCCCTTGCCGAGTTCCGGCCATGTAGCTACGCAGGCCTGCTTGATCGGCTCAAGCTCTTTTTCGGTATAGCGGAAGACCTTTATGTTCTTCTTCTGCATAAGATCCATATATTTCTCGTCTTCTGCCTTCGCGTTGTCTATAGACTTCAGAGTGTACTTCTTGCAGACGTCCTTGAATACCTTCTGGTCTTCCGGAGAAAGTTTCTGCCATGATTTGTCGCTGACCATGTAGCCCAGGTATTCCATTGAATAGTTCGTCGCGTACCAGTACTTTATAACGTCGCCCAGGATCGTGTAGGCAGCGGCGGTCGGATAGCCGTCAGCCGCGTCGCATACGCCGGTCTGCAGTGACTGATAGACGTCGTTGTACGGTATCGTGATCGAGCGGAAGCCCATCGCCTTTGCTCCTGTCGTGTAGGAGAGCATGTTCGGCACACGGGTAAGAACGCCTTTGTCGACCTTCGGATTGAGCGGTTCGTTAAGGGGCTTCGTTGACGCGATGCCGATGAAGCCTTCAATGTATGAACCGAGGAGGTGGACGCCGACTTCTCCGAGGAGGCCGCTCAGCTTCTTCGTGAACCATGCATCAGGATCAAGAATCTTTTTCGCTGAATCATAGCCTGTAACGAAGCCGTTGGCGTAGGTCATCTCAAGACGCGGGTCAAAGTCGGTAGCGAGCGACATGCAGGCCATATCGACGGTGCCCTTCATCATCTCTTCCATAATGAGCGAATAGTTGCCCAGCTGGTTTGCCGGATAGACCTTCAGCTCAACGCGCCCGTTGGTCCCCTCTTTGATCTCCCTGGCTATCTCATTCATCATCTTTGTAGCCATGTGATCCGGCGGAGACTGTCCCGCGAATTTGAAGACGATCGGGGCTGCCGTCGCCGGGGTGACGATCGCTGCGATCACAAAAATTACTGCCAGCATAACTGCAAATTTCTTCATTAAAAACTCTCCCTTCGTGATGGTTGCTTAATTGTCAATATGGTACAGTTTCGGTGAAAGAAAAAATATCTGTTGTAGTCTGCGGATATGAGTGCAACGTTCCCCCCCTGCACAGCAATATACGAAAACGGTAAACCAAACAGCACTACAGCAAATAAAGTACACCATAGGGACAATTAAGTCAATATTTTTCAGTTTTTGCAATTATACTTCAAAACCCTGCGTGTTTCCTGTATTATTTTGTCAAGATTCAAAAAAAAGAGTCACTTTACTTATAGCCTCACTGAGAAGCTGTCAAAAAGCGCTTTTTCCCGGATACACACGAAAAGAACAAACCGTTTTTTATGATCAGGCCTTCTCTTTTATATCATTTTACAAACAGCCGACAACAACACTCTTCCCAATAAAGAATCACCTTATAAAAACGGCACCTGCCGCCCCGAATATCGTAAGCATAACTATCGGATACTCTTTGAAAAAGCGAATATACCTAAGCATAACAAGCCCGGCCAAAAAAAGCGCAACTGCCGCCGGACCGTTTTTCAGCGTCGTCATTAACGGAGAAACGATAGAAAGCGTCAAAAGCCCCGCAACGACCGGCCGCAGAAGCTGTTTAAAGCGCTTGCTTTTTTCCGGAGTGACGCGTTTTAAAACAAGAAGGACCGCTGTCAGCGCAAGTATAGGCGCCGCTATGATCGCAAGCGTAGCAGCAGCGGAACCGATCACGCCCGCTTCGCTGTATCCGGCAAAGGTCGCCGCGTTTACCGCGATCGGCCCCGGCGTCATCTGAGAGATCGCAACCATTTTCGCAAAGCCGGCAGCATCCATCCATCCGTTCTTCGTGACCAGCTGATACTCGATAAGAGGCAGCGTGGAAAGCCCCCCTCCGAATGCCGTAATGCCGATCTGTGCAAATGCCGATATAAGCGCAGCTACCTTCAGCATTCTGCGCACCTTCTATATAAAAGATACTGTATCGCCATCGCCGCGGCAATTACAAACAGGGGATGGAGACGGAAGACGCCGATCAGTGAGATCACAAACAGATAGGGTATTATATTCAGCCACTTTCTCCAGACCGCGTCTTTTACATTTTTGAATATAACGGTCGATATGATAGCGGCTGTCCCGGCAAGCACTCCGGAGAGGAAGCCCTTTACCGCGGGAAGGTCAGAGTACTTTATTATATAAGGAGAGAGGATAAGTATTATAAGAAACGGGGGAAGAACTGCGCCCGCTACGGCGGCAATGCTGCCGGCAAGTCCGCGGTAGTGCCGTCCCATCAGCCAGGCGATGGAGACCGCTATGGGACCCGGCATCGACGCGGCAAGACTGACCATATCGGCAAACTGTTCGCTGTCGATATCGCGCCGTTTTTCCTGTTCCAGCTGCACAATGCCTAAGATCACAATGCCTCCGCCGAAGGTCATTGCGCTTATTTTAAAGAAAAAAAAGAAAAGCTCTAAAAGACTCATATATTTTACAATTCCATTATTTTAAAATCTCTCTGCTCCGAATATAACCAAACACAATACTGACAGGATTTTATCAATATGTTACAGATATATCAGAATTATACCACACAGCTGCCGGAGTCTTTGTGAAAATTGCCGTTCTGCTGTTCTATAAGTCCTCTTTATTGTTTCATTCCTTCTGACATTTTTCCCTGACACTTTCCCCTGACAGAGTGGGTATCAAAAAAGAACGTGATTCCGTGATAATTTCTTTATACAGATTATATTTTATATCTGAAGGAACTAAAAACATTGGGCATTTTATATAAAAAAGGAGGCCCTTTTATGAAAAAAAATAAGATACTTGCGCTGCTTTTCTGCGCCGTGCTGATCGCTGCCGCTTTTGCATCACTCTGTGACGCCCGGACAAAGGAGGACGCCGCAGCTGCGCTTATAGGGGAAAAACTGAGGGACGAGCTCTGTCCGGAAAAAATAGAAGTACAGGTATCAAAAGGCTGCCAAAAGGCATGGATAAGATGCCGCGGTTCGATTATCTCAGGCCTGCGCGTCGAACTGATGGAACTTTCCGCACTACTTTCAGGCACGCTGCCTGCAGACGAAGATCTTGCCGATCTTGCCGGGATGATCTCAGACTCGAACGGGAAGATGATATTGCTGGAAAACGACGTGAATAACTATTTTGCCGATGGACATAACTCCTCCGGTTTCTCGGATATGCGCTTCCGCTTCAGGGATAAATACTATACAGCCTCCGGGCGTTTTGAAAGCGATATGCTCTTTACGACAATAGAGCTTGATATAAACGCGCGCGGAACACTTGCGCTCAGACCTGACGGCATTTATCTCGACTCTACTGAAATATCCGTTGAAGGAAAGACCGTTCATGAAAAGCTGGCATCGTTTATAACAGACAGCATAAATCCGCTGCTGGCTTTCGGAAAAATATCTTTCCCGGTACGTTTTTCATCTGTGAGCATTTCAGCCGGCAGGATCCTGGTCGACGGTTCGCCGGGAAAAATAACGGCCGCCGGCAAATATGAAAGCACAAACATGGATAAGGGCGGCAATTAACGCACTGTAAATTTTCCGGCCGAGCAGAAAAAAGTAAGTTATCTCTGTCTTTTGCATCCGTCATAAATGTTTTTGTAAAGATACAGAAAAATACATATCTCCCGGAATATATTAGTCAGCTTTAGTCTAATAAAAATGCCGCAGATTTGCGCCAGCTGCGGCTCTTCTTTGTAATAAAATGTCGCTTTTTTTCGAATAATTCTATTCTTTCCACAAAAGTAATCCACAATCAT
>JAEEYY010000149.1 GCA_016288355.1 Synergistes sp. | reverse complement strand
TCGTCCAGCACGGTATCGGCCATGACCAGATCGTAGGTCTTCGCCGGATGCGCGATAAACTCTATCACCGCAGATTTGCCGTCGCTGCAGGAATCAACCTCCGCTCCCATCGCGGTGAGCATGTTCCGGATCACCTCGTGGCTGAGCTTATTGCCCTCGGCGAGCAGTATCCTCTTGCCCGAAAAGTCATATATCTCTTCGTAACGTCCCGAGAAAGGTCTTACCGTGCCCGAAACGAACGCAAAGCCCTCGGGTACATAAACATCATCCAGGCTCTCTTCTCCGGGTTTGCTGTCGTAATCAAACTGCCTGCCGTAACTGATCTCGTTGATAGGCTTGTCATGAAATTCGTATACCGGCAGTTCGAGCTCCCCTTCCCCTGAAACAAGGCTCTTTAAGGCGCGGTTCATCGCCACCGCCTCGCTCTCTATCATCGCGAAACGCTCTGCTGACGCCTTAGTGTCGAGCGAGTCGTTCTTCGCGAGCGCGGCCATGCTGATAATGCCTGCGAGAGGCGATCGTACACGGTCGGTAACCTCCTTGATCAGGCGGGTCTGCTCGTTGAAGAGCTTCCTCTGCTCCTCGAGCGCGTCGACCAGCTCCTGCTTGTATTTCAGATCTGCAGCGGTCTCGTCGTCGAGTCTTCTGAAGCATGAGAAGAATTTGATCTCGTCACCGGGCTGCTTTGTGGGCACGATGTTCTTGACTTTGACCCAGGAGTACTCTCCGTTTTCGTTGCGTACCCTGAAGTTCAGTTTTGTAACATTGATGTCATCAAGTATCCTGCGCGCTATGCCCTCGAGATCGAAGAAATCCGCAAAGGCCTTTTTGTCGTCCGGATGCACGAGCTTCTCCGCAAGGATCATGACCTCGATCCCGGCAAAGCCCTTGACCGGCCATCTGCCCCTGCTGTGATCCATCAGTGTCTCGAAGGCGCCTGTCTGCAGATCCACCTCAAAGATCTCATCGTAATAATCACGCCATACCTGAAGCAGTTGCCGAAGGATCGGCTCGTTGTTCCGCTCGTTTGCTCTAATGTCGGTATTTGCCATCTGATACTCCGTTCCGTGAAACAGTTATTTGGAGATCATCTCCATGATCTCATTGCTTCTTTCGATGAATGCCGTCATGGCCTCGGGTGCGAGAGGCTTGTGCGAAAGCATGGCCAGATCGTAGAGCTGTGCCACGATGAGCTCGACCTTATGCCCCTTCTTGTGCTCGGTCAGATATTTGACCAGAGTATTGCTGCTGTTGAGTGTCAGGGTCTCCTGTCCGCCGAACATATCGGTATCCATGCCGGGCATGCTGTACATCTTCATCATGTCGGACATACGGCGGCTCTCCTCACCGAGGGTCACTACGGATGATATCTTCTCATCCTTGAGCTTTTCGACCTTAACCTCGAGCTTGTCCTTCTTAAGAACCTTGCGGAACAGGCTCTCGAGCTCCTTCTGCTCATCCTCGAGTGCCTTTTTCTCATCCTCGGTAAGTTCGCTCTTGATGCTGTCCGAAACATCGGAATCTATGCGAAGGAACGAAACCTTGTCATTATCCTGCTCGAGCTGCTGGATGAAGGGCTGGTCGATGTTGTGCGTAAGGAGCACGGCGTTGAGCTTTTCGGCCCTGAACATATTGATGTACTGGCTCTGCTGCTTCTCGTCGGTTACGTAATATACCTTGTCCTTAACAGGCTCCGCCCCGGGCTTGTCCTCAGCGTCTGCGGCCTTTTCCGCGGCTTCGGCGCTCTCGGCTTTAGCAACGGTATCGGCTGCGGAATCCTCTGTCTTGCTTTCAGCGTCCTCTCCCTTTGCGGCCTTTAAGTACTCCTCGAGAGTCAGGTATTTGCCGTCGAGATCCTTATAGATCACGTAATCCCTGATCTTCTCTTTAAATTTGACATCCTTTAAGCAGCCGTACTTAATGAAGGGGCTGATATCGTCCCAGTATTTCTCGTAATTCTCACGGTCGGTCTTGAACATGCCGGAGAGCTTGTCCGCAACCTTTTTGGTGATGTAATCGCTGATCTTTTTAACAAAGCCGTCGTTCTGCAGCGCGCTCCTCGAAACGTTGAGGGGCAGGTCGGGACAGTCGATGACGCCCTTTAAGAGCATCAGGAACTCGGGGATGACCTCCTTAATGTTATCCGCGATGAATACCTGGTTCGAATAGAGCTTGATAACGCCCTCGATGCTCTCGTACTCGATATTGATCTTGGGGAAGTAGAGGATACCCTTGAGGTTGAACGGATAGTCCATGTTCAGGTGGATCCAGAACAGAGGCTCCCTGTAATCGTGGAATACCTTGCGGTAGAAATCCTTATACTCCTCTTCGGTGCAGTCGTTGGGATGCTTTGTCCACAGTGGCGCGGTCTCATTGATCGGCTTCGGTCCCTTCTTTTCTTCCTTCTTCTCGCCCTCAGCCTCGGAAGCCTCTCCGTTTTCGTTTACCTCGGCGTCGATGACCTCGTCCTTTTTGGGCTCTTCCTTTGCGTCAACGTTCTTAAAATAGATCGGAACTGGCATGAAGGAGCAATACTTGTCGAGGACCTCCTTGGCCCTGTACTCGTTCGCGAACTCGTAGCTGTCCTCGTTCAGGTAAAGAGTGATCTCGGTACCGCGCTCAGTCTTGTCGCCCTCGCCCATCTCGAACTCCATGCCCTCCTCGGAGGACCAAAATACAGGCTTTGCGTCCTGCTTATATGAAAGTGTCGATATCGTTACCCTGTGCGCTACCATGAACGCCGAATAGAAACCGAGTCCGAAATGACCGATGATCTGGTCGTCGTTCGCCTTATCCTTATACTTCTCGAGGAAATCCGCAGCGCCCGAGAACGCGATCTGGTTGATGTACTCCTTAACCTCGTCCGCTGTCATACCGATACCGTTATCCCTGATAACGATGGTCTTTTCCTCGGGTGAGACCTCGACCTCGATCTTGTACTCTTCGCCGTCCTTCTCTTCGAACTCGCCGATCATGGCCAGTTTCTTAAGCTTTGTGATCGCGTCGCTGCCGTTCGATATCAGCTCGCGGTAGAATATGTCGTGATCCGAATAAAGCCACTTTTTGATAATGGGGAATATGTTCTCCGAATTGATTGAAAGATTACCTTTTTCCATGCTCATATAAAACCTCTATCGAGCACCCGGTTGGATTTAGCCCCGGTGAACGCGCCTCCGGGCTACGGGTGTTGTTCTTCTTCTGTAATAATAATCCGTCTGAAAATCATTGTCAATCAAAATTAGCACTCATTTGCCATGAGTGCTAACATTTAATAAAC
>JAEEYY010000148.1 GCA_016288355.1 Synergistes sp. | reverse complement strand
TCTTCTCTTTGTTGAGGTAAGCGATGTAATCTACGAATTCAACTGATTCGATAGCATCGGTCGGCGCGTGACGGAAGAAGTACTTGTATCCGCGTTCTGTAAGGGCAGCTGAGCTTGAGCAGCCGCAGAGGAAGAGCTTCTTTGCGCGCTCGGCAACTGCGCTTGCCGGTTTGGTAGCTGAGCTGTTGTAGCAGCCGATGATCGCAAAGACTTTTTCCTGGTTGTAGAGGCGCTCGGCTTCTGACTTCGCGACATCCGGCTTGCCCTGATGGTCGGCCGGCACGACTTTGATCACATACTTACCGCCGACGAGTCCTTCCTGGGCGGCAAGCGGGTCGTTGATGTCGGCGTTCTTCTTGTTGATGACTTCAACGGCAGCCTGAACGGCGTTGACGCAGTTCTGTCCTGACACAGCGGCGGGTCCGGTGAGCGGGAACAGAGCCCCGACTTTGATCTCCTCAGCAGCAAATGCCGCCGATGAGACAAGTATGGCCGCAAGAGCCAGCATAGCGATAAATACGGTGCGTTTACTCTGTTTCATACTGTACCTACCTCCTTAAAATATACGCGGCTGGGCCGCACTGCCTTATTATAATTCTTAACCCAAAACAGTCAATTTATTGTTTAAATTGTCGTTTTATCCCGACAATTTTATTCATTTTGTACAATAACCCGCCGTTACAAGAAAATGTGAACTAAGTCACGAACGTAATTTTACTCTTCTTATTCAATATCAAAATTTTAATTTTGAGCTCCGTTAAGGATATCAGACAGACTCAGCAAGGTCCGCAAAAAGTATCCCGCTGCAGCGGTTTATATTGACATTTAACGTCGATTAAACTATATTATCAACCAAGTTATAGATAATTTTGCCGCATCATATAAAAGCCGAAAGAAATATCAAGGAGGATGTTTTCATGATCTTTCATGCAGAGACGCTGATCACTCCGCGCGCAGGGGTTCTTGACACTCAGGGCAAAGCCGTCGAAAAGACGCTCGGCCAGCTTGGGTACGAAGGGGTAAGCGAGGTGCGCGTCGGAAGAATAGTAACCATGACCCTGGAGGCGGAAAACGCTGAAGCGGCGGCCGCATGCGTCAGGGAGATGTGCTGCGATCTTTTGGCAAACGACCTTATAGAGACCTACAGCATCTCAGTGCGGGAAGCATAGCTATGAAGACGGCAGTAGTCGTTTTTCCCGGAAGCAACTGCGACCGCGACGTTCAGCGCGCGGTCAGCGAAACGCTCAAAAGCCCTGTTGAGATGGTCTGGCACGAGGAGCGCAGCTTTGCCTCAGAGCCGGACCTTGTGATTCTGCCGGGCGGTTTCTCATACGGGGATTATCTGCGCTCAGGCGCGATGGCGGCCCGTTCCCCGATAATAGAAGCCGTGCGCAGGCATGCCGAATCCGGCAAAAGGCTGCTCGGCATCTGCAACGGCTTTCAGGTCCTGACGGAGACAAGGCTCCTGCCCGGAGCGCTGCTCGCAAACACCAGCACCACTTTTATATGCAGAAAATGCTGGATGCGTGTTGAACAGACAAACAACCGCTTCACGTCGGGGCTCAAAAAGGGATCTATAGTCCAGTATCCCATAGCGCACCATGAAGGGCTTTTCTTCCTGCCCAAGGACGAGCTTGCAGAGCTCGAAAAGGAGGGGCGCGTCGTTTTCCGCTACGCCAATCCGGAGACAAAAGAGGCCGGCGAAATGTTCGCGCCCAACGGAGCGCTGAACGGAATTGCCGGCATTTGCAATAAAGAAGGAAATATTTTGGGTCTGATGCCGCATCCCGAGCGCGCCACGTTCTCTCATCTGAACGGCGGCTCGGACGGAGGCGCTTTCTGGCTTTCGATAGCGCAGGATTTTGCGGAAAGAGGTGCTTAGAGATATGGGCTTTCGTGAAGTCGGTCTTTCGGAGACGGAATACAAAAGAATAATCGAACTGCTCGGGCGCGAGCCCAACGACCTGGAGCTGGAGCTTATAGGCGTAATGTGGTCCGAGCACTGCAGCTATAAATCAACGCGTCCGCTGCTGCGCACATATCCTTCCAAAGGGAAATATGTACTTCAGGGACAGGGCGAGAACGCAGGCGTTGTGGATATGGGCGAAGGCTGGGGCTTTGCCTTCAAGGTCGAAAGCCACAACCACCCGTCGGCGGTGGCCCCCTTCCAGGGAGCGGCGACAGGCGTAGGCGGCATCATCCGCGACATTATTGCAATGGGGGCCCGTCCTTCCGTGTCCATGGACGGACTTTTCTTCGGCAGCGCGGAACTGCGCAAGACGCAGAATCTCGCAAAGGGTATCGTTGAAGGCATAGGAGCCTACGGAAATGCCGTCGGCGTTCCCATAGTAGGCGGCAAGACTTTCTACTCCGCATGCTACAACGACAACCCTCTCGTCAACGCGTTCAGCGCAGGCTTCGTGCGCCTGGACAAAATGGCGAGCTCGCAGACGGCCAAAAAGGGGGACTTCGCGGTGCTGCTCGGTTCAAAGACCGGACGTGACGGCATAGCGGGCGCTTCCTTTGCGTCGCGCGAGCTTGACGAAGATTCAAGGGCCAGCAAACCGCAGATACAGATAGGTGACCCGTTTGAGGAAAAGCTTCTTATAGAATGCTGCCTGGATCTTCTTGACAAGGGAATGATAGCGTCGATGCAGGATATGGGCGCTGCAGGCATTCTTTCATCCTCGAGCGAGATAGCTCACAAGAGCGGCTGCGGCATAGACATTTTTGTTGAAAAGATTCCTCTTCGTGAGGCGGATATGCTTTCGTGGGAGATATTCCTCTCAGAATCGCAGGAGCGCATGCTTCTTATCGTAGAAAAGGAAAAGCTTGACGCGGTCTTTGCGATGGCCGACCATTACGGGCTCGACTGCGCCGTCGTCGGCGAAATGACTGATAGCGGCCGCTACCGCGTCTACAAGAACGGCACGCTTGAAGCCGATCTGCCCACTTCTATACTCGGCAGCGCGCCCGAGGTCTTCTGGCCGTCGGAAGTCCCCGCCGACCTGAACGCACGTCAGACGCTGGATCTGTCTACCCTTAAGTCTGATGATCCGAAAAAAGATCTGCTTGAGATGCTCTCATGCCCCAACGGGCACAAAAAGGACACGATATGGGAACAGTATGACTCTATGGTACAGCTGCACACGATAGCGGGCCCCGGAGAGCCGGCAGCCGTCGTCGAAGTGCCGGATACGCACAGGGCCTGCGTGCTTACGATGGAAGCTGAACCTTACAAATGCTGGACCGACCCCTATACGGGCGCGGCAGAGACCATGGCCCTGTCGCTCCGCGGACTGTGGCTGACCGGAGCGGATACTTTAGGCATGACCAACTGCCTGAATTTCGCTTCACCCGAACAGCCCGATAAATTCTACGAACTTAAAGAATGCATACACGGTCTTGCCGACGTGTGCCGCGCGCTTGACTGCCCGGTAGTTTCCGGCAACGTCAGCCTTTACAACGAAACGGCGAACGACCGCATCTACCCGACGCCTCTCGTGGTCACGGCCGGTCTGCTTACCGACAGAGATCTTGTGATACGCGCCGGGATGACAAAAGAGGGAGACTATATCTATATAGTAGGCAAAACAGAGGGGTCTCTTTCCGCGTCCCGCTACCAGAGCGCCAAAAACGGAAAGCCGCTCGGCAAGACCGTCGAACCGGATCCCGAAGCAGAAAAGGCGTTCCGCGAACGCGCCATAAAGACGGCCCGCGAACAGGCTGCAGTTTCCGGAAGAGTGGCTGCCGGCGGCGGACTTGCCACAGCGCTTGCAAATGAAGCGATAGCATCCGGCACCGGCATGGAGATAACGCTTGAACCGGAGGCGTCCGTTGAGTCGCTTCTTTTCTCGGAAGGCGGCGCACGCGCAATATATTCGGTCACTCCTGAAAAAGCCGCTGAATTCGAAAAGATATGGAGCGGCTTCCCGGCAGTGAGGGCAGGAAAGGCCGGCGGGAAGAACTTTGTCTGGAAGAATATTCTCTCCCTGACTCTTGATGAACTGACAGAGGCATTCTCAGGGGAAAACAGATAAAAATGTGCGGCATCTTCGGGGCTTACAGCGCAAGCGGCGCGCCTGTTCTTGAGGACGTTTACCTCGGGCTTTTCGCGCTGCAGCACAGAGGGCAGCTTTCGGCCGGGGTCGCATGGACCCAGGACGGCTCCGTCCATATCAAAAAAGGGCCCGGACTTGTGCATGACGCGCTTCAGCAGGATGAGCTGGAAAAGATCAAAGCACACGCGGCTATAGGCCATGTGCGATACGCCACGGCCGGCGGTACCAGACCTGAAAACAGCCAGCCGCTGGGGGCAAACTACGCGCAGGGCCCGGTAGCGATAGCCCATAACGGCAATCTTACAAACGCCGTCGCCATTTCGAGCTACCTTGCCAACCGCGGGGCGATCTTCCAGACTACCTGCGACACGGAGACGATCATCCAGCTTATGGCGCATCAGCCCAACACCGTGCAGCTTGAAGCCTTCGAAAACGCACTTTCAAGGATAAGCGGCGCCTACAGCCTCATCCTGTTGCTTGAAGACTGCCTTATAGCCGCCCGTGATCCATGGGGCTTCCGTCCTTTAGTGCTGGGCAAAAAAGAAGAGACTTATTACATAGCCTCAGAGTCCTGCGCTTTCGATATCATCGGAGCGGAACTTTTGCGTGACGTAGAGCCCGGAGAGATTCTGATCATAGACCGGCGCGGCGTGATATCCCGCAGATTCGGGAAACAGCAGCCGCGCCTGCGTCACTGCGCTTTCGAATATGTATACTTCGCGCGCCCGGACAGCGTTATCGACGGGCGCTCCGTATACAGGGCCAGAAAAGAGCTCGGCGCATGTCTGGCACGCGGCATGGAATGCCCCAAAGACTGCGTGGTATCCGGCATGCCGGACAGCGGGACGCTTGCGGCGCTCGGTCTTGCCGAGGAAGCTGAAGTCCCGTTTGAAGCCGGCGTCGTGCGCAACCGCTATGTCGGCAGGACCTTTATTCAGCCTACGCAGCGCGTACGCGAGGCAGGCGTGAGGATCAAGCTGAATCCGCAGCCGGGCATATTCAACGGCAAAGAGGCAGTGATAGTTGACGATTCCATCGTCCGCGGAACGACGGCGGGACGTACGGTATCGACGATAAGGTCGGCAGGCGCGAAAAAGGTCCACATGTGCATCGCTTCCCCGCCGGTCCGCTACCCGTGCTACTACGGGATAGACACGCCGAGCTCGGACGAACTGATAGCCGCACAGACAGATATCGAATCGCTGTGCGGTGATATAGGCGCGGACTCACTGCGCTACATCTCATGCAGCGAGCTCTGCTCCGCGATAGGGCTGCCGCATGACCAGCTGTGCACGGCATGCTTTGACGGAGATTACCTTGACGACGAAGAAAACGGCTGTTCCCTTGAAGTCTGACTTCATGCGGCAAACAGCCGGAAAAGTATAACATACCTTAAATATAACAATACGGAGGAGAAGGACAATGGATCTGACGAAAAAAGAACTCATTTATGAAGGCAAGGCAAAGAAGCTTTATACTACTGAAGATCCGAAATATCTCATAGTCGAGTACAAAGACAGCTTCACCGCCTTCAACGGGCAGAAAAAAGCTACTATGAGCGGCAAGGGCGTGCTGAACAACAAGATATCGTCGCGTCTCTTTGAACTGCTGGCCAAAAATGGCGTAGAATCTCACTTTGCCGGACAGATAGACGACGTGCATCAGCTTGTGCGCCGCGTAAAGATAGTGCCCCTCGAAGTCATTGTCCGTAATATCACTACAGGCTCTCTCTGCAAGCGCCTCGGCGTTGAGGAAGGCATGAAGCTCCCCCGCCCGCTTTTTGAGATGTGCTACAAAGACGACGCGCTCGGGGACCCCTTTATAATAGAAGACCATGCACTTCTCTTCGGATGGGCTACAAAAGAAGAGATAGACAAGATCAAGGAGATATCGTTCAAGGTAAACGATATCCTGAAGGATTATTTTGCGGGAAAGGGCGTCGTGCTCGTCGATTTCAAACTTGAATTCGGAAAAGACTCTGACGGCAAGCTGATGCTGGCGGACGAGATCTCGCCTGACACCTGCCGCTTCTGGGACAGCTCGACCGGAGATCATCTCGATAAGGACCGCTTCCGCAAAGATCTCGGCAATGTTATGGCGGCCTACGAGGAGATCTGGAAGAGGATCTCGGAATAGAGAGCGATGAGCGGTATCTTTGGTGCATACAGCACCGCAAAAAACACAGTGCTGGAGGAAGTATATTTAGGCCTCTACGCACTTCAGCACAGGGGACAGGAATCAGCCGGCATCTCGTGGGTACAGAACGGCGCTGTCTCTTCCAAGCGCGGGCTGGGACTGCTTCACAACGCGATAGACCAGAAGCAGCTCGCCGATGAACAGGGGCACTGTGCGATAGGACACGTGCGTTATGTGCCTCTTGAGAGTTCGCGGCTGCAGAATGTACTTCCTATAAGCGCTAATTATGCGCGCGGCCCGATCGCGATAGCTCACGACGGCATAGTAACCAACCTTGAAGAGCTTACCAATCAGCTTGTACAGCGCGGAGCCATATTCCAGTCCTCCACAAATTCCGAAGCGATACTGCATATGATGGCACAGAAGTCGCATATGCAGCCGATAGACGCGTTCGTCGACGCGCTGCGCAGGATCGAAGGCTCCTATTCCCTTCTCGTGCTTCTGGAAAATTCCATAGTCGCCGCCCGTGACCCGTACGGCTTCAAGCCGCTCGTGATCGGCGAAAACAACGGTACGTACTATGTCGCGTCCGAATCCTGCGCTCTTGACATAGTAGGAGCCAGGCTGCTGCGCGACGTGGAACCCGGCGAGATAGTCGTGATCTGCGAAAAGGGCATAAAAAGCCTGCGTGTCCAGCCGGAGAAAAAGTGCGGACGCTGCATGCACTGTTCATTTGAATACGTTTACACCGCACGCCCGGACAGCATAATAGACGGGCGATCGGTCTATGAGGCAAGAAAAGAGA
>JAEEYY010000147.1 GCA_016288355.1 Synergistes sp. | reverse complement strand
GGCCGGGGCTGATTTGCTGGTGATGGCGTACCACCGCACCTTCGGCCTGCCGGTCACGATCTCGCGCTGCAGCAACAACTACGGCCCGTACCACTTTCCGGAAAAGCTGATCCCGCTGATGATTGCCAACTGCCTGAACGACAAGCCGCTTCCTGTCTATGGCGAGGGGAAGAACGTCCGGGACTGGCTGTATGTCGAGGATCACTGTGCGGCGATCGATCTGATCGTCCGCAGGGGGCGGATCGGCGAGGTTTACAATGTCGGTGGGCACAATGAGATGGCAAATATTGACATTGTGAAGTTGATTATCCATGAACTGGGGAAGAGCGAGGACCTGATCACCTATGTGACCGACCGGAAAGGCCATGACCTCAGGTACGCTATCGACCCCACTAAGATCCATACGGAGCTGGGCTGGCTGCCGGAGACGAAGTTTGCCGACGGCATCAAGAAAACGATCAAGTGGTATCTGGAAAACCGCAGCTGGTGGGAGGAGATCATCAGCGGCGAATACACCCAGTACTACGAGAAGATGTATTCAAACCGGTAACCACGCACGGGAGAGCGGGGACATGAAACTATTTGTCACAGGAGTGGGCGGCCAGCTGGGGCATGATGTGGTCAATGAGGCGGTGAGCAGGGGACATGAAGCGGTTGGGTCAGATATTGCCCCTGCGTACTCTGGCATCCAGGACGCCAGCGCCGTTGTCAGTGCTCCCTATGTCCAGCTTGACATCACTGATGAAAAAGCTGTGAAGGAGACGATGGGGCTGCTCAGGCCGGATGCTGTCATCCATTGTGCCGCGTGGACGGCCGTGGATGCCGCCGAGGAGGAGGGAAACAAAGCAAAGGTGGATGCCATCAATCATCTAGGCACCCGGTACATCGCAGAAGCGGCTAAAGCTGTGGACGCGAAGATGCTCTACTTGTCCACCGATTATGTGTTCGATGGGAAAGGGACACGTCCCTGGGAGCCGGATGATAAGTGCTATGCGCCTCTGAATGTTTACGGCCGGAGCAAGCTGGATGGGGAGCTGGCAGTGAGCGGGACACTGGATAAATTCTTCATCGTTCGCATTGCCTGGGTGTTTGGCCTCAACGGGAAGAACTTCATCAAGACCATGATCAGCGTCGGGAAAACACATCCGCAGGTTCGTGTGGTCAATGATCAGATTGGGACACCGACGTACACATTGGATCTGGCAAGGCTTCTCGTCGATATGATTGAGACTGAAAAGTACGGTCATTATCACGCCACGAATGAGGGCGGATATATCAGCTGGTATGACTTCTGTGTTGAATTCTACAGGCAGTATGGACTGAAAACACAAGTCATCCCTGTTTCCACAGCGGAGTATGGACTTTCCAAAGCGGCAAGGCCTGAGAACAGCCGGCTGGATAAGTCGAAACTCATCACCGCCGGGTTCAGGCCGCTGCCGGATTGGAAAGATGCGGTGCGGAGATACCTGCAGGAGGCCGAATTGTAATGGGGCAGATAACAGTTGAAAGGGATTTGAATGGAATAAAAGGGCTTAGCAGCATCACACCGGCTGTTCACGGTGATTCAAGAGGCTACTTTTCTGAAACCTACTCCCAGCGCGACATGGAAGAGGCGGGATTCCACATCCCCTTTGTTCAGGACAATCAGTCAATGTCCACAAAGGGGGTCCTGCGTGGTTTGCATTTTCAGATAAAATATCCACAGACGAAACTTGTGCGTGTGATCCGGGGAGAAGTTTTTGATGTCGCTGTTGATTTGCGGAGCGGCAGCGGCACCTATGGTAAATGGCATGGAGAAATTTTGACCGCTGATAGTTTTAAGCAATTTCTGATCCCCTGTGGATTTGCACACGGATTTCTTGTCCTTTCCGACATCGCGGAGTTCTGCTATAAGTGCGATGATTTCTATCATGCGAATGATGAAGGCGGCCTTGCCTGGAACGATCCGGAGATTGGGATCGTGTGGCCAAAGTTAGAGGGAGAGTACCAAGGGAACGCTGCGGCAGAAGGTTATACCGTAGATGGCGTGCCACTGAACCTTTCAGAGAAGGACCAGAGGTGGTGTAGGCTGCGCGAGTTGAAAAGCAGGTTGTAGTTGTCCGCAACAACTCAGGGAGCACCTGGGGTGATTGGCATCCCCGTGCCCTGTCAATAGCCAGAGAAAATGTCACCTCTAACTGTTCAGTGAATGTGTCACCCGCCGTGGACCACCCGGAGTGATAAGGTCCACAAGAAAAAGGGGAGGAAGGCGGGAGCGCGTTTTCGTTTATAATAGACGACAGGGGAGGCGATCAGCATGGGAACTTTCAGGATCCCTGTCGGTGGGGAGGACTTTGACGAGATACGGCAGAAGGGCAGCTATTATGTGGATAAGAGCGGGCTCATCTACGAGCTTGTGAATAACACGACAAACAAGGTGACGCTGTTCACCCGGCCACGACGGTTCGGCAAGACGCTCAACATGAGCATGATCGGGAGCTTCTTCGACATCACGCGGGACAGCCGTGCGGTGTTTGAAGGGCTGGAGGTTAGTCGTCACGAGGAATTCTGCTGTCAGTGGATGAACCAGAGGCCGGTGCTGTTTGTCTCTTTCAAGAACATTGAGAGGCTGAAATTCGAGGCGGCTATAGCCGAGATGAGAACAACGCTGGCAAATGTGTGCAAAACAATGCCTTCTCTTGCCTCAAGCAATAAAGTCCTTAAAGCCGACGTGGAGAAATTTAACCGGCTGATGGAGGAGAAAGCAACGCTGGAAGACCTTATCTCCTCGTTGCTCACCTTGACGCGGATGCTGGAGGCACATTTTGGGAGAAAGGCTGTTCTCCTTATCGACGAGTACGACGTTCCCCTGGCGATGGCCAACGAGAACGGCTACTATCGCGAGATGCTGGATGTGATGAGGGGGGTCTTTAAGTACGCCGTAAAGACCAATCCTCACCTTGAGTTCGCCGTCATCACCGGCTGTCTGCGCATCGCAAAGGAGAGTATATTTACGGGGACGAATAACTTTGCCTCCTGCTCCATTCTGGATAAAAAGTTCTCAGAATACTTTGGTTTTACCCATGCTGAGGTGGAAACCCTGCTGACGGCCGCCGGGCTTGAGGATAAGACGGAGGTCATCCGCTCATGGTACGACGGCTATATCTTTGGTAATAGCGCGGTGTACTGCCCCTGGGACGTGGCCAACTATGTGGCCGACACGGTCAATGATCCGAAGGCGCGGCCAAAAAACTATTGGAACAACACCAGCCACAATGGGGTTATCCGTTCGTTCATCGACCACACGGACTACGCGGTGAAGTCGAAGTTCGAGGAACTGATGAATGGCGGGGCGATCCGGACTGCTATCAGCGACGAGCTGACCTACGACCTGCTGTACTCATCGGAGCAGAACTTCTGGAGCCTGCTGTTCATGACGGGGTATCTGACGAAGGTGGACCCGGAGGAGACGGGGCCCATCGTCTCCCTGCGTATTCCCAACCGGGAGGTCTCCAACATCTTTGAGACGACAGCGATGCAGTGGTTCTGCGATACGCTTGACCGGACGAAACAGAAAGAACTCTTCGCGGCGCTTTGGAGCGGAGATGCCACAACCGCAACGGAGATACTCTCGGACCTCCTGTGGAGGACGATCAGCTTCCACGACTACCGTGAGGACTACTATCACGGATTTTTGACGGGGACCTTTGCGGGGGCGGGGTATTCTGTTGATTCGAACCGGGAACAGGGGCTGGGCAGAACGGACCTCATTGTGCGTGATCACGACAACCGCCGTGCGCTGATTCTGGAGGCGAAGAAAGCGGAGACGGAGGCCGCGATGGAGCGCGTCTGCGGGGAGGCGCTGGAGCAGATTACTGCCCGTCGCTACGCGGAGGACGAATCGTTCTACGGCTACCGAACTATTCTTTGTTATGGGATTGCGTTTTACAAAAAACAGGCGCTGTTGAAGAAGCTGGCGGGATAGGATCCAGGGAGATGCAGTGTGCCAGGTCAGTCGAGACATAAAACCGTGGATTTGCGCATGGTTTCCTTGTCCTCTCTGACATCGCGGAGTTCTGCTATAAGTGCGATGATTTCTATCATGCGAATGATGAAGGTGGCCTTGCCTGGAACGATCCGGAGATCGGGATCGTGTGGCCAACGTTAGAGGGAGAGTACCAAGGGAACGCTGCGGCAGAAGGTTATACCGTAGATGGCGTACCACTGAACCTTTCAGAGAAGGACCAGAGGTGGTGTAGGCTGCGCGAGTTGAAAAGCAGGTTATAGGGGGATAAGTCAAGTCCCGTCGCCAGTCTTCCCCGCTCCTTGACATCTAGGAGAGGATGCCTTATACTTCCCCCATGTTTTAGTTTTTGTGGGAGATGGAATGAATGAACCTTAACGTCTGCGCCCTGCGGGGCATTTGCTTTGATTACAGCATGATGATGTGCATGTGCGGTTGGGGCATGCATAGGCTTTGTGCTGTTCGCTAAAAGACGTTAAGACCTTACGGTTTTTTCAGATTGCAGAGCGGGGAGCGCGAAAAAGCAGCTCCTCGCTTTTTTTATTGGGCATAAGTGGGGCAGGGACGGCGTCTGCCGCCCGTTGACATAGTAGGAGGAACGGGATTTGATCGAACTTGAACATGTAACGAGGACCTTTTGCCCGGATACCGGCAAGCCGCCGGTGACGGCCGTAAACGATGTCTCTTTGACGGTGAGGGACGGGGAGATATTCGGCATCATCGGCTTCTCCGGCGCAGGGAAGTCCACCCTTGTCCGGTGCATCAACCTTCTGGAGCGGCCGGACGCAGGGTCGGTGAAAATAGACGGCGTGGAGATGACGGCGCTCCCGCCCCGGGAGCTCTACCGGGCGCGACGGAAGATCGGGATGATCTTCCAGCAGTTCAACCTCATGCCCTCCCGCACCGTGGGGCAGAACGTGGCCTACCCGCTGAAGGGCAGCGGGCTGACGCGGGAGCAGCAGCAGAAGAAGGTCCGGGAGCTGCTGGACCGGGTGGAGATCGGGGACAAGGTGGACGCCTACCCCTCAGAGCTGTCCGGCGGGCAAAAGCAGCGCGTCGCCATCGCGCGGGCGCTGGCCAATGACCCCACCATTTTGCTCTGCGACGAGGCGACCTCCGCGCTGGACCCCCAGACCACCGGGGCTATCCTTCGCCTGCTGAAGGACCTGAACCGCAGCCTGGGCCTGACGATGGTGGTCATCACCCACGAGATGGAGGTCGTCAAGACGATATGCCGACGGGCGGCCGTGATGGACCACGGCGAGATCGTGGAAACGGGGGACATTCTGGACATCTTCTCCGAGCCGCAGCACCCCATGACGAAGAATTTCGTCCGTACCACGTCCCACCTCTCCAAGTTAGACGACCTGATCCGGGAAGGCTCGCCGATGGTGCAGTTGCGGGAGGGTGAGGTGCTGGCGCGGCTGACCTACTACGGGCAGACGGAGATATCGGAGCCCCTTATCGCCTCGGCCTCCCGGAAGTTCGATTTGGACCTGAACATCATCCTGGCGGACGTGGAGGTCGTGGCGGACTCGATGATCGGCGGCACGGTGGTCATCTTCCAGGGGGACTCGGCCAGGATCGACGGCGCGCTTCAGTACATGAGGGACAAGAACGTGAAGGTAAAGGTGATAAAAGATGCAAGAATCCCTGCTTGAGTTTCTGAAGGCGTGGCTGCCGAACCTGATGAAGCGGCTGCCGGAGTTCTGGAAGGCCACGTGCGACACGCTTCTGATGGAGGTGTGGGCGGGCTCCATCTGCTTCGCGCTGGGGTTGGTGTTCGGCATTATCCTGACGGTGACGAAGCCGGGGGGCATCATGGAGAACCGCCCGGTCTATCAGGCGCTGGACAAGATCATCAACCTGTTCCGCTCCATCCCCTTCATCATCCTGCTGACGGCGCTGATGCCGCTGTCGCGCCTCATCATGGGGACGGCTATCTACGTCCGGGGCGTCATCGTGCCGCTGGTGTTTGGCGCGACGCCATTCTTCTCCCGCCAGGTGGAGTCCGCCCTGGCGCAGACGGACAAGGGGCTCATCGAGGCGGCGCTGTCCATGGGGTCCAGCCCCTTTGAGATCATCTTCCGGGTGTACCTGCGGGAGAGCGTGGCCCCCATCGTGCGGGCCATCACCATCACGACCATCAGCCTGCTGGGTCTGACAGCCATGGCGGGCGCGGTGGGCGCAGGCGGACTGGGCGACTTCGCCATCCGCTACGGTCACGACCGCAACATGGTGGACATCACCTGGGTGACGGTCATCGTGCTGGTCATCGCGGTGAGCATCGTTCAGTGGCTCGGTGACAGACTGGCCCGGAAGCACACACATTAGCCGCTTTTGCCCCCGCCCGGCGGGCGTGGGGCTCCGAATAGACATTGCCGCCCGGTGCGGCAGAAAGGTGGTTTTGTATCATGAAGAAAGCGTTATTGGCGGTTGTCCTGGTTTTGGTGCTGGCGTTTGGGGCGCAGGCGGCGCAGACCGTGCGCCTGGGCGTGACGGGGAGCGTTTACGATGACATGTGGGCCCCGGCGAAGGCGATCCTGGCGAAGGAGGGCATTGAGCTTGAGGTGGTGCAGTTCACGGACTATGTGACGCCCAACCGCGCCCTGGATGACGGGGATATCGATCTCAACGGCTTCCAGCATCAGATCTACTTCAAGGACGAGCTGGAGAACCGCGGCTACAAGCTGACAAACATCGCAAACACGTTCGTCGTGCCGCTGAACCTGTACTCAGAGAAGATCAAGACCGTGGCGGAGATCAAGGACGGCGACATCATCGCCATCCCCAACGACCCCACCAACGGCGGACGGGCCATCAAGGTGCTGGCGGGCGCAGGGCTGATCAAGCTGCGCGACGGCGCGGGCTTCAACCCCACGAAGGACGACATTGCGGAGTACCCGGTCAAGATCAAGATCGAGGAGCTGGCGGCGAACATGATCCCCTCCGCGCTGCCGGACATCACGGCGGGCATCATCAACGACACCTACGCGCTGGACTATGGCCTGAAGGCCGAGGACGCGGTGTTCAAGGACACCAGCCTTGACCAGCGGGAGTACTGGAACCTGCTGGCCGCCCGGACGGCGGACCTTGCCGACCCCGCGAAGGTTGAGCTCTACGGGAAGGTC
>JAEEYY010000146.1 GCA_016288355.1 Synergistes sp. | reverse complement strand
ATCCGGCTTCAGGCGCGCAGAGGGCGCGGCGTCGGCTTACCTACGTATAAAAACGTTTAGTATCTCTATGCGCGGGAGACGGTGTCATACCTCTCCCGCGTATTTTTTTATATATCGGAGGTCCGAACCTTGAAGAGAAAAAACTCTTTTGTTTTTCTGTGTGCTTTGATACTCTCGCTTTCCGCTCCCCTTCCTGCGCTGAAAGAAGCGATAGCGGCTTCTCCGGTGCCGCTGCCTGAAGAAAGGATCACGGCCGACGCCGAAGAAGAGGACAAGCTGCTACTGTCTCCCGGCACTGTCACCGTGATAAAGCCCCAGGAGATGAAGGGGGAGCAGAAAAACCTTCCCGAGCTGCTCAAGCAGGTCCCCGGCCTTCACGTGATAGAGCTCAGGGGGCGCGGCGCCTACACCACCGTCTCCGTGCGCGGCAGCACACCGTCGCAGGTGGCCGTATACGTCGACGGCGTGCTGATGAACCTGGGAAGCGAAGCGGCAGTCGACCTCTCCACGATCCCGGTGGAAAACGTCGAGCGCATCGAAGTCTACCGCGGCTACATCCCGGCGCGTTTCGGCGGCGCCTCTATGGGCGGAGTCATCAACATAATAACGAAAAAGCCCGACAGCAATGGAGAAGGCACGCTGCTTGCCGGCGGCGGCTCTTACGGACGCTTTCGCGCAAACGCCGCAGGCAGCGTGAAGCTGGGCGACGGCGCGCTCTTCGTGGGGCTCACTCACGACCAGGCGAGGGGAGACTTCACCTACCTCAACACCCGCAACGAATACGACCCGAACGACGACTACAAAGTCAAACGCAAAAACAACTCTTACAAAAACAGCGACGCGCTTGTCAAATGGCAGAACGAAAACTGGACGATAGAGGGCGCCTGGAAGAGAAACGACCGCGACCTGCCTCTGCCGGTGATGGGCATAGAGAGCGACAGATACCGGGAACCGACCGCCGTGCAGGTCACAGATCAGTGGAACTTTGCGGCGACGCACCGCCGCAGGATAGGAGAGCTCGACATAGGCCTACGCCTCGAATACCTGCGTCAGGAAAAAAAATACGACGATCCCAAAGACGGAGACAACCAGTTCGGACTGCCCGGCTCGTCATATAAGCACAACAGATACGAGACCGACCGCTTCGGCGCGGCAGTGGACGGCTCGCTGCCTATAGGGGACAGCCATCTTCTGGAATTCCTCTGGAACATCTACGACGAAACGCTCCGCACCAAGGGCGACGTAGTCAACTACTTCAAAGGAATGGAAAAACATACCAGGCACGCCTGGAACGGGCAGCTGCAGGACACGATAAGCATAGGCGCAAAAGACAAATTCTGGCTTACGCCCGCGATACGCTGGAACCACGCAGACGGCCGCACAGAATTCTCCGGCGGCGCGGCGCTGAATTACAAGTTCGACGAGCATTGGAGCGCGAAAGTCACATACGGCAGCTACAACCGCGCACCAAACATGTATGAGCTCTACGGCGACGGCGCCTTTGTGATACCCAGCCCTCTGCTCGACTGGGAGAAGGGGACGCAGTGGGACGCGGGCGTCAGCTGGAAGGGCGACATCTTCAAAGGCAAAAGCGAGATCACCTTAACATACTTCGGCAGCCATGTGGAGAACCTTATCGAATACTTCGTCGTCAACCCGCGCTACGCGCGCTATGAGAACGTAGGCAAGGCGCACATCAGGGGCCTTGAACTGGAAGGCTCGATAAAATGGGACGACTGGGAAATATACGGCTCCGCCACATGGATGGACGCGGTGAACAAAACTCCCGGAGCCTACGACGGCATGAGGATCCCCAACCGCCCCGAATACGAGGGCTTCCTGCGCGTCGCGCGCAACAACCTGCTGAAAAACAAACGGCTCTCGGCCTTCGCCGAGGCGCGCTACATCGGCAACAACTTCTACGACCGCAACCAGGAGGTCAAGCAGGACGACCTGCTGACCATCGGCGTAGGGCTGCGCTACGGCATAAAAGACGACCTCAAGTTAGTAGCGGGCGTGGACGACATCTTCGACAAGGGGCCGGGCGTCCTCTTCCTCGCCGAAGGCTTCGGGCCGGACCGCACGATGTGGTATCCGCTGCAGGGGCGCACCTTCTACGCATCGCTGATATGGACGTTTTAAAGAAAGGACAAAGAAATGAAAAACCGCGCACAGAGATTTAAGATACTGATAACGGCGCTGCTCGTACTACTGCTTGCGGCGACGGGCGCTTCCGGCGACCTGCTCTTCACGAGACAAACCACCTACAGCGACCCGGTGTCGCTTGGTATCATTACAGGCTCGCAAGCCCCCTTCTCGCCGCTGCAGTCCAACATGGGCGGCAACCAGGGCAACGGCATCCGCCCATTCCTTGACGCGGAGGGCAGGCTGCGTGTCGCGCTCACCTTCTACACCGGTGTCGGCGGCAGCACGCCTGACGTCGTAGACGTCTTCGACCCGGGGGCAAGATCCGGCTGGTCCGTCCCCTCCAACTGGAACAGGCCGCTCAGACAGTTCACCTGCTCGGTGAAAAACATCCGCGCGATGGCCACGATTGGCAACTACCTTTACGCCACAGGCTATGACAGGGCCGTCATCTCGCGCATCGTGATGACGGACGACGCCTACGCGGAAAATAAAGTCTGGACCCACCCAGACCCCAGAGGCAAGCACGGCGAAGGGCTCTTCTCCTACGGCGGGTATCTTTATGCGATATTCACCGACACTTCCGGAGACCCGATGCAGCCCAGCGTCGAGTACGGCCCCAACCAGATATGGAAATTCGACAAGGACCTGAACGTAATAGCAAGCGCCGACATGATAGGGCGCAACATGGACGGGCAGAACGACGGCGTCTACACGCGCGTCGGCAGTAAGCTCTACGTATGCAGCTTCGGCGGCTACCAGGTCACCGACGGCGGCTACAACGAAAAAACGACGATAGAAGTGTGCGACTTAGAGACGCTGAAGTCGACGCTGCTTGCGCGCGGAGAAGAGACCCACGCACGCTTTCCTGAATGGTACTACATGTTCAGCGGGCTTGCTTTCATAAAAGGTCGCGTCTTCCTGCACGGCACCACCTGGACGGCGCCGGAGGGAGTGCAGGGCAGCCACCAGATGGTCGTCTACGAGACGACGGAAGAAAAGCTTGCCTCAGGCGACATCGGCATGCGCATCGGAAGCTTTGCCGGCAGCTACGGCATCCAGATGGGCTTCAACTACGACCCGGAGACCGGCTATCTCTGGGCGCGCGCCGGAGACGGCCTCGCGCGCTACGACGGCGGCAGCAGCTGGACCTTATTCAGCGCCGCCGACCTCAAGGGGACGCTCTCTGCGGCCGCTCCTATATCGGCACTCTCCTCTTCCGGCGGCGGCACGATCATACCCGCCTCCGTCCCCGTGGAGCTCCCGGACGTCTCGGTAAGCGGCGCCGAGATGACCGTCACCTCGGTCAACGCCGATGCGCCGGAGCCCATAGCACGTGCAGTGAACGACGGCAACTATCCTTCTATCGTGCAGAACGGCACGGCGTTTGCCTCTCTCAAGCCGCTGAACACCATTTCGGCGTCGATGGACGGCTCCGCTGCTGCGGCGGCCTTCACGATAAAGAACTTCGACTACGAACCGGCGGCCGGCGCGTCGCTCTGGGCGATGGTACGCAAAAAAGCGGGGATTGGCGGCGGGTACGACACATTCCCCGCAAGCCGTCACGAAAAAACGCTCAGCTTTGAGATAACAGAGCCGGGCTTCTACTT
>JAEEYY010000145.1 GCA_016288355.1 Synergistes sp. | reverse complement strand
TTCACTTTTGATACGCTCGACGACCCGATACTGCCGTCAAAGGGGCTCGCCGTAAGGAGCGAGATGTGGTACCCTGTCGGCGAGACTCTTGTCTCAAATACACGCTTCCGTGCATATCTGCCGCTCTTCAAGGGCAGCGGCACCAGGGTGATCTTTGGCGGAGGGTTAAAGACCGGTGACGCCGATTCTCTCGCATATGCCGCAATGCTCGGTATCCAGGATGAGCTTTACAGTCTGGGCCAGCACCCGCTCATCGGCGATCAGGCATACTGGCTGCATCTGGGGCTTGAACGAGCCTTTATGCGCACCTGGTGGGGCGGCGTGAATCTGGAGATATTCGGCAACTACGGGCAGACATTCCGCAACTGGAGCAGATCCGGCAGCAGATGGGAAGTAGGCGCGGCGCTTTCGATTCCGACCAACAGAGTACACGGCAGGCTGATTTTCGTATATGACGACGACGGAGGATTTACTGTAGGATACACGCTGGGCATTCCGAGATTCTGGGACGGCCCGCTGCCGTAACACCATACTGCATAAAAACGCCTTACAAAGTTATGTCAACCTATATAAATTTATAGGTTGACATAACTGTTTTGTACTGTTATCATTGTTTGCCATGAAGATAAAAACGATGATTCAGATCTCATTATTTGCGGTAATGACGGCAATAGGCACAAGGCTGACTATTCCGGTCCCTGTCATTCCTTTTACGCTGCAGACGATGTTTGCGATGCTGGCGGGGCTTGTTCTCGGAAAGAAATGCGGTGCTCTTTCCCAGCTGCTTTATATGCTTATGGGACTTGCCGGCATTCCGGTCTTTACTTCGGTGTGCGGACCGGCAGCGCTGTTTGCTCCTTCGTTCGGCTATATCATAGGTTTTGTGCTCTGTGCTTATATAAGCGGTGCTTTGAAAGACTTTTTTGCGGCAAGATACGGCAGACCGACGCGCCTGATGCTTTTTGCAGCGGCGATAGCCGGCGTTGCGGCGACATATGCTGTAGGAGTTGCCTATCTTTATGCTGTGCTTAACATCTGGGGCGGAGGCGCCGCCTTGATGAAGGTACTGTCGATCGGCTTTTTTACCACATTCCCCGGCGACATTATAAAAGCGGCAGCCGCCGCGGAGATCTCCCGCAGGGTCGCGGGGACCGGTGCGGCCGAGTGAGCGGCAGGCAGGCAAAGCGGCGTTATTACCGTTTAAATTTAACGACCGTTACCCCGTAGCCGCCTTCGTGCGGACCGCCGAGATTGTGTTCCGCAACATAGGGAAGACGCTTGCACAGATCCTGCACCTCACGGCGCAGTATGCCCTCCCCGCGCCCGTGTATCACAGTGACTGTATCATAGCCTGCGCAGTAGGCGCGGTCGAGGTACTGCTCTACCATCGGCATCGCCTCGTCTATCGTCATGCCGCGCACCATTATTGAAGACGGGACGCCCGTCGGGCGTGATATCTTTACCCTGAGCTGCTGCGGCTGAACGCTTTGTACCGGGGTCTGAGAGAATTTAAGCTTTGTCAGAGGCACTTCTATCTGAGCGGCTCCTGCCTGTATAAGGGCCTTTTTGCCCCTCACCTCGACGACTGACGCGCTCTTGTTCGTTCCTATTATCTGTACCGTGTCGCCGGCCGCGAGCTCATGATCCGCCGCGGCTACAGACTGCGCCTTTTCTTTTTTCTCTTCGCGCTTTGCCGCGCTGTTTTCGATCTTGTGGAAATGGCTGCGCTTCTTTTCAAGTTCGCGCCGTGCGTCGGCTTCGGCCTTTGCGTCGGTCATATTTTTTATAAGTGCGCGCGCCGAGTCTTCCGCGTTGCGCACTATTGAGAGAGCTTTTTTGTCGGCGCTCGCGATAAGCGCGTCTTTCTTTTCCTCGATAGCCTTTACTCTTCCCTCGTAATCTTTTTCCAGCTTTTCAAGCTTTCTGCGCGAAGCTTCGACGGCGGCGGTCTCGCGTTCAAGCGCCGCGCGTTTTTCATGCAGTTCGCCGATAAGATCTTCCATCGATACTTCGCGGTTGCTCATCGCTTTTTTCGCCCTGTTTATCACAGAACGCCGCAGCCCCAGCTTTTCGGCTATCAGGAGCGCATTGCTGCGCCCGGGTATGCCGGTCAGTATCCTGTAGGTGGGGGAGAGAGTTTTGCTGTCGAACTCCACGCTTGCCGTTTCGACTTTTTCCGTCGCCAGGGCATAGCGTTTTATCGGGTTATGATGCGTGGTGGCAAGAACGAGGGAACGCTGTTCCCTGAGCCAGTCGAGCAGCGCTATGCCGATGGCCGCGCCCTCCTCCGGGTCGGTGCCGGCTCCGAGTTCGTCAAGAAGCACGAGCGATCGCGGAGTTACTTTATTCAGTATCTGTGTAATGTGAGTGATATGAGCGCTGAATGTGGAAAGGTTCTGCTCTATGCTCTGTTCGTCGCCTATATCCGCGAAGAGCTCGCCGATATCGCCCAGGACAGAGTTCTCTCCGGCCGGTATCGGAAAGCCGAGCCAGCCCAGGTAAACGCATATGCCTGCAGTTTTCAGCGCGACTGTCTTGCCGCCGGTGTTGGGGCCCGTTATCACGAGAATGCGAAAGTCGGCGCCGCATTTTATATCTATGGGGACTGATCTGCTGCCTAAAAGCGGATGACGCGCGCCTGCGAAGGAAAAAACGGTGCGGGCTTCGATCTGAGGCAGCCGCCATCTGTCGATGCGCACTGTTTCAGAGAGCGCGTAGAAAAGGTCTATCGTGCCGAGAACGTTTTCCGCATCGAATATGCCCCTTTTGCGTTCTTTTAGTTTTGCCGTGAATTCCCGGTATATGCGTGTTTCCTCAAGAAGTTCTTCTCCGTAGAGCCGGCTGTATTCGTCGTTCAGGTTCATCAGCTGCCGCGGCTCCATATAGACGCTGTTCCCGGAACCTGAGCGGTCTACGACCGCGCCGGGGAAGAGAGGGAGCGCATCCTGCCGTACAAGGAAGGCATGACGCCCGTTGCGCAGCGTGAGCACCCTTTCCTGCAGCATCAGGGATATCTGCGGATCGTTCAGTATCGCGTGGGCACGGCTGCGTATCGTGTTTTTAAGCTCGCGCATGCGTACTCTGAGTTTTGCCAGCTTTTCCGAGGCATAGTCGTAGAGATGCCCTTCGTCGTCTATCACCGACAACATCCCGCATTCAGCCGAGAAATCACGCAGTCCCCGCAGCAGCAGAGAGAAGCTCTGATATTCTCCGCAGGCCGCGGAGAGAGAGTCCTTCATTCTGCCGGCCAGCGTCAGCAGCATACGGATCTTTACCAGCTCCTCGCCGGAAAGAAGACCGGTCTCCTCGGCGGCTTCGATCATAGGCGTTACCTGGGCGATGCTGTTCATCCACGGCAGTTCGCCCTTTCGTCCGCGGTAATCTTCGATCTCGGCAAAAAGGGTCTGGCGCCGCTTAAGCTCGCCAACGTCAGCGGCGGGGAGGGTGTTTTCTACTACCGCCTCTCCGGTCCTGCTTCGGCAGCGTTTGGCTATGATCTGTTTGATTTTTGTTACTTCCAGGCTTTTGAATGCCGGAGGGTCTATATACATATCGGTATTCGTTGTTTACAGAGTATTATTATGACTGCTGTGATGAAAAACCTTCAGGCCCTTCGGAACCGGTGCGGTAGGGGCGGAGTATCTGTTCCAGCGTGCCGTCAGGCAGTGATGTGCCTTCAGGAAGAATGTTTAAGTCTATGAACGTTTCACGGATCTGCGGCCAGCCTCTGCCCGCGTAGCGCAGGATGTCGCTTTTTGACATCCATGTCGGGCTCATTACAGGCGCAAGAAGGATGCCGGCAGTTATAACGACGTAGACGACAACAACGGTCTTTATCACGCCCGAGAAGAGCCCGAGCAGCTTGTCGACGGCGCCGAGCCGCGCTGCTCCCACGATCTTTTTTGCGATCATGCGCAGAACGGCCGCGGCCATCGTAACGGCGATCCATATAAGCACCGCCGCGACCGCCTGCGCCGCATAGACATTAGTCCCCGAGGCCGAGGAGAAGATGTGCCCCACAGCCCCGGAGTAATGGAATGAAAGGTAAAAGGAGGCGGCAAAGCCCGCCAGCGTTATCAGCTCTCCAAGAAATCCGCGGAACATCCCGCGCACAATAAAGTAGAGCGCCAGGACGATGAAGAATATGTCCAGGAAACCGAATCCGAACAGACTCACTGTCCGGTACCGTCAGAGCCGCCGAATTTTTCGTTAAGAGCCGCTATCCTTTCGTTCAGCTCTTCGACTCTGTTCCCCAGCGCAAGCAGCGAGAGTACAAGGCGCTCATCCTGCCCCAGATTCTGCGGGAAAGCGTCCGCGACGGCTCCGACAGTTTCCACGATACGCAGAAAGCGCGCGGAATCTATTTTTGTAGAGAGGGTGTATTTCCCGCGCCCTATCCAGAAGGTGTACCTGCCGTCGCCCAGGGACTTTATCTCGCGAATATCGTCCATTGTCTTAAGCGGTTTCTTTTATTGTTCCTGCTGCTCTTCCGATGTCAGCCTGTACATGCGGCCGAGAAGCCCCTCAAGGCATCCGCTGATCTCTTCTTTTTCAGCTTTTGTGGAGGCTGCGGACTTTTCCGCCTCTTCCTGAAGCTGGAGGATCTCAAGATCCCTGTCTTCTATTATGCCGTTGAGCTCCAGAACTTTTTTCTCAAGAGCCTCTTTGGCCGCTCTCGTATCGGAAAGTATCTTTTCAAGGCGGTCCAGCGCTTCGTTTACTTTTTCAAACTGTTCGATCATTATAGAGCACCTCCAGAATTGTTTGTATGCTTTTTTCAGCGGAGCCGGCAGTAGCCTGACGTTATGCTCCGCGCACGTCTCCTCCGAATTTTTTGCCGATCTTCTTCACGACCTGTTTTGAAACGGTCTCGATCTGTTCCGATGTGAGGGTACCTTTGTCGGAGCCTACCCATACCCTGAAGGACACAGACTTTTTGCCTTCGCCTACCTGTTTGCCGCGGTATTCGTCGATGAATCTGACGTCGGTCACGAGATCTGTTTTTCTGGCAGTCTCTTCTATATCGGCCCATTTTACCGCGTCGCTGAATATCACCGAAAGGTCGAAATAGGAAAGCGGATATTCAGGAAGGTGGGTGAATGTGTTCTGGCGCGACGGGAGCACGGAAAGTTTCTCGACGTCTATCTCAAATATGACCGCAAGGCTGTGTTTGACGCCGGCCGCTTTTGCGCTTTTCTGAGAAACGAGCGCAAGGTCGCCTATCACCTCGCCGTTTGAGGCCGTTACGTTCACCCACAGATTTTCATCAGCCCATGCGGGCTTTTTGACCTGTGCGAATGAGACCGCCTCTATCTGTGCCGCGCGGTGCATGTAGGCCAGTACGCCCTTCGCTGCGCGGTACAGCTCTCTTGCGTCGGAGCCCACGAAAGCCCCGGCCAGATGTCTTGCCATTTCCGGCAGGAGCTCGTCTTCGCTTGTTTTGCGCACGCTTTTGAAGTTCCTGTCGAAGAATACCTGCGTAAGCTCGAATATGCGGAACTCTGCGGTAAAGCGGAGGTTGTCGGAAACTGCTTTCATTATTCCCGGGACAAGGCTTGAACGCAGATGAGCTTCATCAGGCGCCGGCGGAGTGGAAAGCGAGAGCATTTCTTCTTCCGGGACGCCCGCCGCTTTGATGTACTCGTCTTTTATCCACGGGTAGGTAAAGATCTCCTGCATGTTGCAGCGGAATGCGAGATATTCGCGCAGCGCGCGCTCGGCACGGACGCCCTTCTGGTTTACCGGCTTGTCAAGGATAACCTGCGGCGGCGTGAACTCGAAGCTCTCATAGCCCATGAGTCTTGCCACTTCTTCCAGTATGTCGTCGGGCAGGGATATATCTCCTGTGGAGCGCCATGAAGGAGCGGTCACGGTAAGTTCGTCGCCGTCTACCTCCGTTGTGAAGCCGAGGCGCGCCAGCATCGCGGTGACACTTTCAGCCGACAGCTCTTTACCCAGGCGTCTTCTCAGGAAGCCCAGACTGACCTTTACCTTCTGCTGCTCGAGCGGACGCGGGTAAACGTCCTTATATCCTGTTATGTTCGCTTCCGGGTAAAATTCCTTTATCATGCCTGCAGCCATTGCGACAGTGTCATCAGAGCGCTGCGGGTCGATGCCTTTTTCCCACCTTGCGGAACCTTCGGTGCGGACTTCAAGGCGCTGTGAAGATTTTCTTATGCCCAGCGCTTCAAAGTTTGCCACTTCGAGTATCATGTCGGTGGTCTCCGGCAGTATAGAGTCCAGTTTGCCTCCCATTATTCCGGCAAGAGCCATCGGTTTTTCAGCGTTTGCTATCACAAGATCTTCTGAAGTCAGATCAAGCATGGTGCCGTCCAGCAGCTCAAGCTTTTCGCCAGGCTCGGCGCAGCGGACGCGTATCTTGCCGCCCACATGGTTCATGTCGAAGGCATGGGTCGGCACGCCTGTAGCGAACATCAGATAGTTGGTGATGTCCACCGGAAGGTTTATCGGACGTGAGCCCACGCGCCAGAGCATACTCTGAAGCTCGAAGGGCGAGGGGATGTTTTTGATGTTTTTTATCACCAGCGCGCAGTAGCGCGGGCAGCGTTCCGGTGCCTCTATTTCTATTTCAAGCCCGTCGCAGCCGTCAGGCAGCGGCATTTTTTCTATCGGCTTGAGTTCCATATCGTAGATAGCCGCCAGTTCGCGTGCCATGCCGTAGTGCCCCCAAAGGTCGGGGCGGTTCGTCATGGACTTGTTGTCTATCTCAAGTATCACGTCATCAAGCCCGAGCGCTTCCGCAAGAGGCTGCCCCGGCTTTGCGTCCAGAGCCGTTATATCCATTATCTCCGCGTGCTGTGAAGCGGGGAAGAGATCGGAAAGACCTATCTCGCTTGACGCGCAGATCATGCCGTAGCTCATGACGCCGCGCAGCTTTGCCGGCCTTATTTCGACCGGCTCGCCTTCGCCGTGCCATCTGACCATTGCGCCGGGTTTGGCGACGGCTACCAGCTGTGCCGGGGCCAGATTTACCCCTCCGCAGACTATGACCGAAGGCGCTGGGTCGCCGGTGTCTACGGTGCATATGCGGAGCTTGTCGGCGTCCGGATGCTGCTCTACCGTCAGTATGCGCCCGACAACGAGCCCTGAAAGGCTTGCGGCAAGGTCTGTTGCATCTTCTACCTCTACGGTCGACATCGTAAGGTCATACGACAGCTTCTCCATCGTGAGGTCTGCCGGCAGGTCAACGTATTTTTTGATCCAGTTCAATGACAGCTTCATGATATTTCCCCCTACTTGAACTGCTTAAGGAAACGAAGGTCGGCGCTGTGGAAGAGGCGTACGTCGTCTACGCCGTAGCGCATCATGACGAGACGGTCAAGGCCTATGTTGATGTAGAAACCTGACCATACAGCCGGGTCGAGGTTTGCCGCTCTTAAGACATTCGGGTGAGGTGTGCCGCCCGGCATTACTTCTATCCATCCGACGTGCTTGCATACCTTGCAGCCTTTGCCTCCGCAGACCTGGCATTTCATATCTATCTCAAAGCCGGGCTCCACGAACGGGAAGAAACCCACGCGCATGCGAACGTCGATCTCGCGTCCGAATACTCTCTCAAGAATCGTTTTTATCAGCACCATGCCGGAGGCGAAGGAGAAATCTTTGTCGACTATAAGCGCTTCGTACTGGAAGAATGCTCTTTCGTGGCGAGCATCAGTGGTCTCGTTGCGGTAGACGCGCCCCGGATATACGAAACGGGCAGGCGCTCCGTGCTCGCGAAGGTAGCGGACTGAAGCCCCGGTAAGATGGGGACGCAGGCAGAGGCGTTCCGCACCGTGCCCTGAGTCGTGATCCTTGAGCCAGTATGTGTCCATGCTTTCGCGCGCGGGATGCTCGGGAGCAAAGTTAAGGTTGTCAAAAGCGTATTGTTCGCTTGTTATCTCATCTTCAGAAAATACTTCAAAGCCGAGAGAGAGAAAGGCGTCGTTAAGGTCATAGCACATCTGGGTTACAGGGTGCAGCCCGCCGGTAAAAGGCTCGATGCCGGGGACGGTTATATCAGCCTCTCCCGAGAACGCGGATACAGTGTCAAGCAGCTGTTCATGGCGTTTTTCCACTGCTTCGCTTAGTATCTGTTTTACTTCGTTCGCAGCCTGTCCAAGAGTTTTGCGCAGTTCGGGCGCCGCGCTGCCTACGTTTTTCAGTATTTCGGTAAGCTCTCCCTTTTTGTCGAGGAGATTTGCGCGCACCAGCTGCAGATGTTCGGGCAGAGAGCTGTCGGCTATCTTTTCCAGCCCGGACCTCTTTATCTTTTCAAGGCGCTCGAGAAAGTCGCTGTCTTTAACAGCCTTTCTCATTTCTTCTATGTCCATTGATTCAGCCTCCCTCGGACGCATGCCGCTGCATCCGATAATTTCCGTTATTAAACCTTACAGGCCTGCGATATCGCATTCGGCGGCGAGACGGTTTATATCTGCTGTGTGCCCCAGTACCCATATCTTGTCGCCTTTTTCAAACCTGCGCGTCGGGACCGGCGTATGCTGAGCCCCGCCATACTCCATAAGTATAACAATAACTTTGTATTTTTGTGAAAAATTAAGTTCAAGGAGGTTCTTCCCTATCATTTCAGGCAGCGGGCTTATGCTGCCGAGCAGGAAGTCGCCTCCGTCTATATGAGTAAATGCCGAGTACCACGGGAAGACCAGTTTTTCTCCTGTGCTGTAGCCCATATCACGCTCCGGATATATCACGCGGTGGGCGCCTACGCGCTCAAGCACCCGTGCGTGAAGGCTGCTTGATGCGCGGGATATCACGAAGGGGATCCCCATCTCTACGAGTATCGACGTACACAGAATGCTTTGTTCCGTAGCTTCGCCTATAGTAACTACGGCAGTATCGACTTCTGCGGCGCCGACACTGCGCAGCGCGTTTTCATCGGTAACGTCAAGCTGCGCCGCGACCGCTATCTTGTCTGCAAGATCGTTTACCGGCTGCTGCATCGAATCGACCCCTATGACGTACTGCCCCAGTCCTGTAAGCTTTTCGCACAGGGCGGAGCCGAAACGCCCGAGCCCTACGACAAGAAAACTCCTTTTCTTGCTGCTGCTGTTTATCACTGTTCACACCCCTATCCTACCGGTATATGCGTTTCCGGGTAACGTACTCTGGCATCATTGTCTGTCTTTATCAGTGTTGAGATAAAGGAGTAGATGCCCACCCTGCCCCAGAACATAAGGATCATTATTATTATCTTGCCTAAAACAGAGAGCTCGCCTGTGATGCCTGCTGTAAGTCCTACCGTAGTCAGAGCCGAGGCTGCTTCCAAAATTATCGCGCGTAAAGTAAAGCCTTTTTCTGTTGCGCCAAGTAGCAGCGCGGCGGCAACGATAGTGAAGAAATAGATCGCAAACAGCGATATGGCGCGCCGTTCCGTACGTTCCGGTATAGTGTGTTTCATGAAGGTCAGGGTGTCTCTTCCGTGAAGTTCGTCCCATACGGATATCGCAAGCACTCCGAATGTTGTTGTCTTTGCCCCTCCGCCTGTTGAGCAGGGCGACGCTCCTATCGTCATGAAGATTATCATTATCGCCGTTCCCGCTTCCGACAGACTTCCGGAAGGCACAGTCTCAAAGCCTGCGGTGCGCGCGATCACGGAAGCGAAGAGTGCGTTCCAGATCTTAAGCGGTGCGGGGAATTCGGCAAAGGCGCAGTTCCACTCGGAGAGTGCAAAAAGCAGCGTGCCTGCAGCCAGCAGTCCGCCGGAAATGATCAGCACCAGTTTTGAGTAAACGGAAAGCCTGTATGACGGGCCGCGCCTGATACGATGCAGACATTCCGAGCATACCGGAAAACCTATTCCTCCTATTACCGCGAGCAGCATGACAATGGCGGTAACGGAAAACGTGGAGGCATAATTTCTGAGACTTCCGTTGAATGTGGAGAAGCCCGCGTTGCAGAAAGCGCTTATTGAATGAAAAAAAGCAAGATAGGCGGAGTCAGAGAGGCTTTCTCCGCAGACTGCGAAAGCAGCGAAAAGAGCAACGGCCCCTATCGCTTCAAAGAGCACCGTGAAGCATATCACCGAAAAGAAAAGATTGCGCGCTCCATGAAGGCCCTCGACCCCGAGCGCGCCGGTAAGGTAGATCTGGTCCTTCAGACCGAGACGTTTTCTTAAGACCACCGAGAGCATGACCATAGCCGTCATGAAACCAAGCCCTCCGATCTGTATCAGCGCCAGCAGGACAAGCTGCGCCTCCCTGCCGAAGCCGGAGGAGATATCAACGGTTATCAGGCCGTTCACGCAGACTCCGGAGGTCGCCATGAATAGCGCGTCCAGCGGCGAAAGCGGCAGTCCGCAGATATAGTTGTTGACAGACCATAACAGAAGGGCCCCTGCCAGTATCATAAGCAGGAAGCCCGTCAGAATGACCTTTTCTACTTTATACGAGGTATGAAAGAGCAAAGCATTTCACACTCGGCTGTTAATGCAGCGCCGCTGTTTTTACAGTGCTGCGCGGGCCTTTTCTACAAGCTGCGTAAAGGCGGGCGCGTCGTTGACGGCAAGATCCGCAAGCATCTTGCGGTTGATGACGATATCAGCTTTCTTGAGCCCGTTGATAAGGGCGCTGTAGGCTATGCCGTTTGCGCGTGCGGCCGCGTTTATGCGGACTATCCAGAGCTTACGGAAATCGCGTTTCTTGTTTTTGCGTCCCGCGAAGGCGCTGGTAAGCGCGTGCAGGTAAGCTTCGCGTGCGCGGCGGTATACGTTCTTCTTGCGTCCCCAGAATCCCTTTGTGATCTTATATAATTTTTTCTGCTTGCTGCGGCTGGCGCTTGAACCTTTTACTCTCATGACAGTTCACTCCTTTGAGATTTTCCCCGCACTACGCGTAGGGAAGCATCTTCTTTATATGCTGCTCTATGCCTGCCGGCAGGATGCCCTTTTTCCTCAGCGTGCGGAGACGCTTTGAGTTTTTCGAAGAAAGAAGGTGTCCGCGTCCGCTCTTTTTGAAAGATACTTTGCCGCTGGCAGTGAGATGGAAGCGTTTCTTGGTTGCTGAATGTGATTTCAATTTAGGCATATATTTGTCCTCCTCTAACTGACATTTCATGCCCGGGACATAGACCGGGGCTTTTATATCTGATCTGCGTCCGGCAGAAAATTCTTCTTGACCTTTGTCTTCTGCTGCTGCGCCTTGGGCTGTTCCTGCGGAGCTTCCGCTTCTTTTTTCTGGCGCGGCTGCTGTTTCTTCACAGGGCTCTCCGAGTTCGGAGCTATCATTATCCTCATATAGGCGCCTTCCATGCGCGGTTCCGTTTCGACCTTGCCGAATTCAGCCACTGCGTCGGAAACTTTGCTCAGAACTTCACGCCCTCTGTCGAGGAAAGCCATCTCGCGTCCTCTGAAGAAGACCGATACCTTCACGCGGTTTCCGGCCTTCAGGAATGTCTGTATCGCCTTGACCTTGAAGTCATAGTCGTGCAGATCGATCTTCGGACGCATTTTTATCTCTTTTACGACCTGATTCTTCTGCTTCTTATGAGCTTCCTTGTCGCGCTTTTGCTGCTGGAAGCGGTACTTGCCGTAATTCATTATGCGGCAGACCGGCGGCTGCGCCTGCGGGGCGACCTCAACTAAATCAAGCTCTGCTGCCTCCGCCATTCTGAGCGCTTCCTGGATCTTTACCACTCCGCGCTTCGTGTTCATCTCGTCGATCAGGAGAATCTCCGGAGTAGTTATCTCAGAATTGACGCGGGGTTCGTCTTCCCTTGTGTTTGCTATGGCATTACACCTCCTAAAATTTCTGCTTAAAAAAAGCCCGGACACACAGAGTGAGCCCGGACCTTTGAAATATCCTTTCGTTCGGTCAGCCTGACAGCTAACTGCGCCGGCAGGCGAGAGGGGCGGCCTCTGCTTAATAACCGCTGAATGATCAGCTTGGATATATTACCACGATGTTATGCGGAATGCAAGCTATTTGTGATATATAACTTTTGCCGCATCCCGCAGGGATTATCAGAGCTTTTCGCCTTCTGTCTTTGCTATGACAGCCGAGACGCACATGTCTCCGGTCACGTTGACGCAGGTCCTCGCCATATCCAGCACTGCGTCTATGCCTGCCACGAGCGCCATGCCCTCTACCGGCAGCCCCGCCGAGAGCAGCACCATCGAGAGCATGATGAGCCCGGCTCCCGGTACGCCGGCCGTGCCTATCGAAGCAAGCGTAGCGGTCAAGAGAATGCCCAGCTGTGCGCTCAGGCTCAGATCCATTCCGAAAGCCTGAGCTATGAAGAGCGCGCAGACGCCTTCGTATATCGCGGTGCCGTCCATGTTGATCGTAGCTCCGAGCGGCAGCACGAATGAAGAGACATCCTCGCTGACGCCCAGATTTTTCTGCACGTTGTTCATCGAGATCGGCAGGACCCCGGCGCTGGTCCTGGTAACGAATGCCGCGAGCATCGCCTCACGCACGCCTTTGAAGAACCATATCGGACTCCTGTGCACTATGCCTGCGATGAGTCCCGAGTAGACGATGATCATCTGCAGTATGCAGCCGAGATAGATGGCGAATATGACCTTGGCAAACGGCGCAAGGACCGCAGGGCCGTATTTTGCCGCAGTTACCGCTATCAGCGCGAATATACCAAGCGGCGCGGTCTTCATTACGATGGCGGTTACCTTGAACATGACTTCAGCGAGGGAGCGGTTGAATTCGAGGAAAGCTTTGCCCTTTTCACCGATAAGCGTAGCCGCTACGCCCAGGAAGAGCGCGAATACGATGACCTGGAGCATTATGCCGTCGACGAGCGCCCTGAGCGGGTTGGCGGGGAAGATATTTAGAATGACCTCGAATACCGTCTGAGATTCTTTCGCCGCGCCCTTCGCACCCTCTATCGCCATGCCGACGCCGGGCTGGACTATATTGCCGAGCAGCAGCCCTATCGCTATGGCTACGACTGTAGTGCAGAGGTAAAAGGCTACTGTTTTCACACCGATGCGGCCGAGCACCTTGGGATCGCCTATCGAAGACGCTCCCATCACGAGGCTCGAGAAAACGAGCGGCACTATGAGCATCTTCAGCAGCGACAGGAAGATGTTTCCTATAAGCTGCAGCACAGGCAGCACGACCTTTGAGATGAACGGCGTATCAGAAGCCATGGGGCCGATGATAAAGCCCAGAACAAGCCCTATGATAAAACCTATTCCTATCTTTGCTATCAGTGACATTTGTTTCTTTTCCTTCACAATGATACCCCCCTATTAATATGAAGTATAAAAATAAAAAAGATGAACAAAGATGATGTCTTTTACTATTTTAGCATTGATCAGCGGAAATATGTCAACATTAACTGCAAAAAGTTGTCAATGCACCGCTGTTTGTCCGCGAGGCGCTTCTTCAGTTTTGTTTGCTTTTTTTTTGCTTTGTGTTACAATTCAGATGCTAATTCAGAGAAAACATCTGGAAGAGTGGGTCCGCCCACTCTTCTTTTGTTACCGGAGGCGGTTTTCTTGGAAAAAGAACGGTACGGGGCGGTGAAAAACGAGCTGCGCGCGCGTGTCGAAGCAATGGGTTATGAGTGTGCCGGGACGGAGCTCGTGTCCGAGGCCGGCGTTTACGTTCTGCGCGTCTTTCTTGAAATGCCCGGCGGAGTGGACACCGGCGACTGCGAGACCGTTTCTCGCGGCCTGAGTCCATACCTGGACGAAATAGAAGATATGCTGCCGGAGCATTATATGCTGGAGGTAAGTTCTCCCGGCGCCGAAAGGCCGCTTTTCTGCGCGGAAGACTACAGGCGTTTTGCCGGAAGCGCCGTGAGTATGCGCCTGCTGCCGGAAGGAGGCTCGGCGGAGGGGGTCATCGCAGGAGTGACCGAAGACGATATGGTGCTGTTGAACGCGGACGGGCGAGAACTGAAAATTCCTTTAGGAGACATAAAGAGTGCGCATCTTGTATGCGCGCCGCAGAAGGGGCAGAAAAAAACCTTCCGCAAGCTCCCGAAGAAGAAAAAATAAAAAAATAAACTGATTCACGAAAGGGGAAAAACGGAAAAAATGAAGCTTGGAACAGATTTTAAAAAGGTCCTTAAGCAGATCGAAGAGGAAAAAGGCCTCTCTGAAGAGATAATAGTCTCAAGCCTTGAATCGGCGATGGTCTCCGCATACAAGAAATTCAAAGGCGGCAATCATCAGACCGAGGTATATATAGATGTCGAAAGCGGCGAATTTTCGCTTTATGAGGTCTATGAGATCGTAGAAGAGGTAAATAACCCTGACGCAGAGCTTACCCTTGAAGAAGCAAAGGCACGCGGCTATAACGACGTTGCCGCGGGCGACTTCATCCGCACCGAGGTTTTCCCGGAGGATTTCGGGCGCATCGCGGCGCAGACGGCGCGTCAGGTGATCATTCAGAAGCTTAAGGATGCTGAGCGTCAGGTGGTCTACGAGCAGTTTGCCGATAAGATCGGCAACGTGATATCCGGGACCGTCTTTAAGGCCGAAGGCGACCAGATACTGGTCCGTCTCAACGACAAGACTGAAGCTATCATGCCTAAGGAAGAAAAGATTCTTGGTGAAAAATATCTCGCCGGAAGCCTGAAGAAGTTCTACCTGCTGGACGTCCGCCAGACTACGCGCGGGCCGCGCATAATCGTCTCGCGCACGCATCCGGGGCTTCTGCGCAGACTGCTCGAGGTCCAGGTGCCCGAGATCAAAGACGGCATAGTCGAGATACGCAACATCGCCCGCGAAGCCGGTACCAGGGCTAAGATAGCCGTATCCACGCTCGATGTGAACGTAGAGCCTCTCGGAGCCTGCGTCGGGAAACAGGGGCAGCGCATCAGGGCCATCAGCGACGAGCTTATAGGAGAGAGGATAGATATAATCGTATACAACAGCGATCCTCTGAAATATATAACAAACGCGCTTTCTCCGGCAAAGATAGTCCGCATAGAGCCTCTCCTTGACCAGGACCGCTCGGTCACAGTCTATGTGCGTCCCGACCAGCTGTCGCTTGCGATAGGCAAGGCCGGACAGAACGTGCGTCTTGCCGCGCGCCTGACCGGCTGGAAGATAGATATCAAGGTCAAGGAGGAAGAGAAGCTGCCTACGATGAAGGATCTCTTCATGGACATATCGGAACCGGAATCCGGCAGCTCCGCCGCGGACAGCCTTTTTGACGATCTTCCTGCAGAAAAGCCGCGTAAGAAGGACAGGAAGAAATAGACCGCATGCCTAAGACCGGTCCGGAGCAGAAGGTAAAAAAACGCCGTCCGCGCACCTGCGTCGGCTGCGGTGAGGAGTCTCCTAAACGGGAGCTTCTCCGTGTGGTCAGAACGCCGGAAGGGACTGTATGCTACGACCCTACCGGCAAGGCCAACGGCCGCGGAGCTTATGTCTGCGCGAGGCGCGAATGCATAGAAGCGGCAAAAAAGAGGAAGTCTTTTGCCCGCGCTCTGAAAATGGAAGCGCCGGACGAGCTCTTTGAAGAACTGCTGAAGAGGTGCTCCGCTGATGAATGAACCGTCGGATGCGGTGAAAAAGGCTCTTTCCATGCTGGGACTGGCAAGAGCCGCTGGCGCTCTTTCGATCGGGCAGGATCAGATCACAGAGGAGCTGCGCCGCGGAAAGAAACTTGTGCTCTTTGTCACGGAAGAGACAGGAGCATCGGCTATGCGCAGATTTGCTGCCGCGGAGGAACGCGGAGCGGCAAAGATCTGCAGACTTGAAAATACAGGCAGGCTGCTTTTGGGCAGAAGCATAGGCGTGACCTCGGCTCAGGCCGCGGCGCTTCCGGCCGGAAACGGCTTTGCCGATAAGATAATATCGATATTGAGTGAAGACAGGAGTGATGCCAATGAGTAAGATCAGGGTATATGACCTTGCGAAGACGCTGGAAAAAAGCAGCGGTGAAGTTATGGAGATACTGAGAAATCTGCATATAGACATAAAGTCTCATATGAGTTCCATAGAAGATGATGTAGTTAAAAAGGTCGAGAACTTCCTTAAAGGAAAAGAAAAGCCCGCAGCGGAGCCTGCGGCAGAGCCTGTACCGGAGCCTGCGGCAGACCTTCCGGTCGTGAAAGTCCTTGAAAGATCCTCCGTGGCCGACGTTGCCGCGCTT
>JAEEYY010000144.1 GCA_016288355.1 Synergistes sp. | reverse complement strand
TACCGTGACATAGCCAGGCTGCTCAAGCGCAGCAGGCTTCTTACACGCGGTTGGGCCGGCTACGGATGGAATATCGATATCAGAAAAGACATATCATGAAGATTCTGACATTCTTTATGCTGTTTTGCATAAAAGCATATCGCTCCATCCTCTCCCCGCATCTTGGAATGGCAAAATGCAGGTTTTACCCGTCTTGTTCGGAATACGCCGCTGAAGCGGTCGCCGCTTACGGTCCTGTTATCGGTCTCAGACTCTCGGCGGCCAGGATAGTTAAGTGCGGCCCGTGGCATGAGGGAGGCTTTGACCCGGTGCCAGGGCCTGACGAGATCGAAGCAAGATTCGGCAGAAAATTTTTCCCGAAAGAATCAAAACATACTGCGAAAGGTTAGGTGGAAGTTTTGGGTGCGATTTGGAGCGGAGCCAGCGATATCCTGCTTAAGGTACTGGAGTTTTTCTACGGGATCACGAACTCCTACGGACTTGCTATAGTTCTTTTAACGATAGCTGTAAAGATCGCGCTGTATCCTTTGAATCAGAAGCAGATGCTGTCGATGCAGCAGATGCAGAAGATACAGCCCAGAATAAAAGTCATTCAGGAAAAATACGCGAATGACAAACAGAAGATGCAGGAAGAGACCATGCGTCTTTACAAAGAATATAAGGTCAATCCTGCTGCCGGCTGCCTGCCGATCTTAGTGCAGCTGCCTATACTTATCCTGCTTTTCAATGTCTTGAGGACATATGAATTTGCCGATGCTTCCTTTATGGGCATCCTGCTGGGATCATCTCCGACGATGGGCCTTGCCAAGGCGCTCGGGGTCGCTCCCGGCGCAAACGGCCAGTATGGGATAATGTCAGTGCTGTCCGGGCTTTTCACTAACCCGGCAGGGCTTTCGAACTACGGTCTTTATCTGGGGAACGTCCTTCTGCTGATAGGCATATCGGTCCTCACGTGGGCCCAGCAGAAGCTTTCCGGCGGCAATAACCCCCAGATGGCTGCGATGAATGCGATAATGCCGTTTTTCATGGCATTTATATGCCTTTCGATGCCCGGCGGCGTAATGCTTTACTGGGGTCTTTCATCGCTGATAGGCGTTATCCAGCAGTATTTTGTGATGAAGAAAACAAGTGAAGAGATGGCGATAAAGCCTGTTTTGCATAAAAACAAACCGGTAAGCCAGTCCGTCAGCAGCAAAAACGACGACGATGATGATGACGATGATGAGGAATAGGTAATGAAAGACGACGAACTGACAGCAATGCCCGAAATAGAAAGCTGTGTTTTTGAATGCACTTCAGTAAATGAAGCCAAAGAGAAGGGCGCGGAAAAATGGGGAATCAAGCCTGACGATATAGAGGCCGACGTGCTCTCGGAAGATAAAAAGCTTTTCGGCCTGCTTGGTTCAACGTTAAAAGTGGAAGTCAGGCCCTTCGCTCCGGTCTCCTATATACGCTCCTGCCATTTTGTGAACGAGATCCTTGATAAGATGGACCTGGATCTTATCCCTGAGCTTACCGACGACGGAATCATAAATTTAGTCGGCGAAGACGCCGGAGTGGTCATAGGCCGCTACGGCGAGACGCTGAAGGCGCTGGAATATATAACCAACCTCGTATGCCATGACGACTTTTCCACAAGACGCGTGCGTTTCGACTGCGGCGGCTACCGCGGACGCCGCGAGCAGACCCTTCGCCGCCTTGCCGAGTCGATAGCCCGCGAAGCGAAGCATAAGGGAACTCCGGTGAGCCTGGAGCCTATGTCGAGCTGGGAGAGACGTCTGATACACATCGCGCTGCGGGATGACAAGGACGTTGAGACCCGCTCCATCGGAGAAGAACCGGTGCGCCGTGTACTCGTATGCCCGGTCGGCGGCGCGGCACGGGGCCGCGGAGGCGAGCGCGGCAGACGCCGTTCGCGCGAAAAATTCAGCAAACGATAACCAAAGGGATCAATGCTCCCTGTAATATTCAGCTTTTCTTTTGTCGAAGTCCGCAGCTATTATCTGCTGTGGGCTTCGGCTTTATTGATATTCGTATTCTGGACGCGGCGCCGCGCAGAAAATATTTGGGGCATGGATTATGAAGCTGTCACGCAGATTCTCGTTCGGGTATACTGCGCCGGGATCCTTGGTTCATTTGCGGCCTCGGTCCTTGAAAAGCTGCCGTCGTTCCTTGCCGGGGAGATGACCCTTGCGGAAACGGCAAAAGGTCTTTCGTCGTGGGGCGGTATTGCGGCAGGAGCCGTAACGGCGCTTTTGTCAATGCGCCGCCGGGACATAAACGTCGAGGCATTTGCGGAGAGCGCTTCGCTGCCCGCTGCGGCAATGATGGCTGTCGGGCGGCTGGGCTGTCTTGCAGAGGGCTGCTGTGCCGGATGCGGAAGATATTACTCATCCGCGCCGTGGTGGTCGGTTCATTTGCTTCACGATGCGCCGGGCTTTTGCCGCTTCCCGTCGCAGCTTCTTGAGTCGGCAGTCTCTTTTGCCGCTCTCTGTCTGATGTATGCAGCCGAAAAACGGAGGCTTGCAGGAGGACGCAAGGCTCCGCCTGCTCTGTTCTTCCCGCTGTATGTGCTTATTTACTCTATATACCGCCTGGTATTCGATAATTTCCGGGAAACGGTACCGCGCACAGGCCGTTTTTTATGGGCTTCGGCGGCCGTCGCTGCTCTTATATGGCTGACTTCATCGCTGGCAAAAGAGCGCCGCAGGCATGACAGCGGCGGCGCCTCAAAATAATGGCAGCGGTGTATCGGGGCCTAACGCGGCAATTGCATTCACCACAAAATCCACATAAAAATCACATATTATTTTTATTGACTTAGTTTGACCATATATCTATTATTAACGGGACAAAGCAATAAGGCAAAACTCGGAGGTGCATTTTTAATGGCAAAGATCGATTGGTTTGACGGACTGAAAAAAGTCGGCGCGGCAGCTGCCGCGGCGCTGATACTATTTTTTGGCGGCGCGTGCGGTTCGTATATCGCAGCCAGATATAACGTGACGGCCGGCGGTATCGAGAAGGCCGAAAATCCGCAGGCGGCAGGAGCTGCTGCCGCATCCTCGGCGTCAGGCTTCACTCAGAAGAACCCGTACGTTGAGATAGTAAAAAAGAGCTCGCCGGCGGTCGTTAATATCGACGTAGAGACGATGGTCACTCAGCAGCCGATCGTCAACCCCTTCAAAGGCAACCCGTTCTTTGAAGAGTTCTTCGGAGATGATTTCTTCGGGCCGCAGGGCGGCAAACCGCGCAGGGTGCCGCGCCGCGGAAAAGGTTCCGGGTTCATCGTCAGCAAAGAGGGCTATATACTCACGAACAACCACGTTGTTGAGGACGCCGACAAAATAAAGGTCACGCTTCTTGACGGCAGGGTGCTGGACGCAAAGAAAGTAGGGCAGGATCCGACATTCGACATTGCCGTGATACAGGTGAACGCGAAGGATCTTCCGGTGCTTTCGCTAGGCGATTCAAACAATACGCAGGTAGGCGAGCAGGTCGTTGCGATCGGCAACCCGCACGGCTTTGAAAATACTGTCACAGCAGGCATCGTTTCGGCCAAAAACAGGACTCTGCAGGCAGCCGACGTGAATTTCCAGGGCTTCCTCCAGACCGACGCCGCGATAAACCCCGGAAACAGCGGAGGCCCGCTTATCGATCTTGACGGCAACGTTATAGGCATCAACACGGCTATAATCCCTTATGCACAGGGCATAGGCTTTGCCATCCCGATCAATATGGCAAAACAGATAATGGATGACCTGATAAAGCACGGAGAAGTGCGCCGCGGATGGCTCGGAGCAACTGTCCAGCCGCTGACAGCATCGCTTGTGGAAGCCTATAAGATACCCGTCAAGGAAGGCTCGATAATAGCAGACGTACAGAAGAACTCGCCCGCCGATAAGTATGGCCTGCAGCGCGGCGACGTAATAGTCAAGATCGGCGACAGCGTGATCAAAAACAGCGAAGACGTCGTCTTTGCTGTGCGCAACAAGCTTGCAGGGGATCTCGTACCGTTTGAGATCTACCGCGACGGCAAAAAAATGACGGTCGAAGTCAAACTGGGCGACATCGACAGTGTAAAGGGAGCCGGCAAACATTCACGCGGCAGACGTCACGGGAGCGAAGGAGCGCAGGAGGAATCTTCCAGACTGGGAATCACCGTCGTTAAAAACAGCGAAAGCTACGCGGAAGAGCATGATCTCTCCGAAACAGGCGGGGTAGTGGTAACGAAGGTCGAACCCGGCTCGAAAGGTCAGAATCTCGGCCTGCGCAGAGGAGACGTCATACTTGAAGTCAACAGGATAAAGATCAATTCGATCGAAGACTGGGAGCGCGCAACGGCGAACGAAAAAGCGGCTATCGGGCTTCTGGTATCGCGCAGGGGGCAGACGCTCTTTATATCAGTCGAAGACGACGACGAAGAAGAATAATAACTCAAATGCTTTAAAGGGCTGCAAAAAAGCTGATCTGTAACAAAGAGGCATGCGGGGTGAGCATTTCCCGCATGCCTCTTTGATGTTTATGCCGGCAGGAACAGACTCAGCCGTTCTTTCTGCGGTAGCAGAAATCGCAGCAGTCGCCGCCGTCCATCAGCGTTTTTGTGCGCTTGAACTCAATATCCTTGTCAAAGCCCTCAATGAAAGCGAAATCCCTGGAACATGAGATCACACTGCCAAGATCGCGGCAGCCGAGCTTTTCGTACAGCTCGGCATACTCGCAGCGGCGGACGTTGAAGGAATACTCGTCTTTGCTGTCGTTCACGGTCTCAAGCTCGAGCTCTCCGCATTTGTTCCACGCAGACAGGCAGTTTGTCTTCAGCGAGTCAAGCCCGCTGCCGAATTTGGCCGCCGCGGCTTTTCCCTGTGTGTAAGCGATCTTTTTCAAAGCGTCCCCTGCGATGCGGTGCGCGCGCTCTTCCCCTATCTCCTCCGCGAAAGCACGGATCAGAGGGGCAATAACTTCCGCTTCGATCTCCCTCCGGCATATCAGAGAGACTTCGTTCTGTTTTTCCATAAGAATTCCTCCCCGCAGAAATCAAAATGAAAATTTTTACTTATTTTATCATTGTCGCCCCGTATTTATGATATATTCTAATCAGACCATGCATCAAGCTGACATTTTTTTAACGGGAGGATGCAAGATATGAGCGAAGAAATACTGGAAAACGCAAATGACGAAATGGAACGCAGCCAGAAGATAGCCGAGCTGGAAGCCAAGATAGCCGAACTTGAGGATCAGCTGCACCTTCTCTCTGACGGTTATTATGAAGACGAAGATGAGGACGATGAAGAGGATTACATTGAGGAGGAGCGCAGGCTGGTACATAAACTGAGGTGTGCCGCGGAAAAGATCCACAGCGCGGTGGCCCCCTTTGTCGGCAAATGCAGCGAGCAGCGCTGCAAGATAGCGAATAAGACTGCCGAAAGCGTATGCGAACATCCGCTTGCTTTTGTGGCCCTCGCTTTCGGCGCCGGTTTTGTCGCAGCTAAAGTACTTGAAGAGAAGATAATATTCAGCGACCGCTTCCGCCGCTGATGCCGCTTTAAGAGCAAAGGATATCTGTAACCTGAGATATAACGATGAACAAGCTGACGGAACTTGCATTAAGCTTCTTTGATGTAATTGAGGCGGAGGGAAGGGAATTCAGCCGCGGAGCGAGCAGACTGATACGCAGCGCGCTCTTTCTCTTCTTCGGTCTTGCTTTCCTGTTTGCCGCTTCTCTTACGGCTGGCTATGCACTGTACCTGCTGCTCTCGCTTTTTATAGGAGCTCCGTCAGCCGCGTTTGTCGTAGCCCTGCTGCTGTGCGCGGCAGGCGTTATGCTGCTTAGGAGCGCAAGTCCTGAGGACAGCAGGAAGATGGAGGAGCCCGCCCATGTCCCGGGGGCGACGGAAGAAAGTGAAAGCGATGCAGAAAAACCGGCCGAGTGAAGATCTTGAAGCGGCAAAAAAAAGATTTGCGGCGGCAATGGAAGAAATGTCGCCGATAAAGCTGGTGCGCGCCGCACCTGTTAAAAGCGTGGGCGCCGCACTGTTTGCCGGGGCATTGACCGCGTTTGCCACAGGCAGCTTACGCGCGCTGCCTCTGCCGCTCAGGGATATATATACGATCTGCAGCAGGTTATACAGAGCCTCAAACAGGCCCTGAGCGGGCATATAGGCCTGCGCTGCGGCAGTATGCCTTCTGTGCCGAAACAGAGTTTTATTCTTCGCGGAAGGAAAGCTTCAGCGGGAAAGCAGAGACCTCAGCGTATACTGACGAATAATAAAAAACGGCGGCACATCCCCTTCGAAAGAGATGTGCCGCCGGATCATCTGTATGCTTTTTGATATTTGTGCGGACAGATCCTTAGAAGCTGACCTTAGGAGCCGCCTTGGCCTCTCCCTCAGCCTCAAAGTACGGGGCTTCGGTGAATCCGAAATGACGTGCCACCAGCACCGCCGGGAATGTCTGTATCGCGGTGTTCTGGTTGCGGGCCGTGCCGTTGTAGTAGCGGCGCGACATCTGCAGCTCGTTTTCTATGCCGGAGATCTCTGTCTGAAGGTGCATGAAGTTTTCGTTAGCCTTCAGTTCCGGATAATTCTCGGCCACTGCGAAAAGTGAGCGAAGCGCGCCGGTAAGCACATTCTCAGCTTTCATGCGTGCTTCGGGATCGCTTCCGGCATTGCTGATCATGGATCTCGCTTCTGTTACCTTCTGGAAGGTCTCCCTCTCATGCGACGCATAGCCCTTTACGGTCTCTACCAGATTGGGGATCAGGTCGAACCTTCTCTTGAGCTGGACGTCTATGCCGCTCCATGCTTCGGCCGTAAGATTCTTGAGC
>JAEEYY010000143.1 GCA_016288355.1 Synergistes sp. | reverse complement strand
CCGCCTGTTCGTAGGAGGCAAGTTCCGCCGCTTCGGCAAAACTTATTTTCTCACCATTTGTACTTGTTATCTCTCCGTTTTCGCAGCTTAGCTCTTCCGGTTGTGAATGCAGGTGTTTCGCCGCCGATTCAAAGAGCCTCTTTCTTGCGTCGATGGCTGCGTTTTTCACTGCATTGCCGCCAAGCGTCGTTACCCTGTCTCCGAAGGTGCCCATCCCGTGCGGACATGTCTCTGTGTCCATATCGGCCACAGATATCCATTCGATGGGGATGCCGAGCTCTTCCGCCGCTATCATCGCAAAGAGCGTCTTGCATCCCTGTCCCATGTCTACTTCGCCAGGGAATATCGTTACTTTGCCTTCTTCGTTTATGCGCACCAGCGCGGACGATCCATCGAAAAAAGGAAGGAACGTCCTGTTGCCGGATACGTGCAGGCAGGAGGCTATCCCAATTCCCTTGCTCCATTTTTCTTTGTGCGTGAGCGCGTACTCTTTTTTCTTTCTCTGCCAGTCGGCGGCTTCTATGCTCTGTTTGATGCAGTCGGAGAAACCGCAGCTGCCGAACCACCAGTTGTGCGGCGTTATGTCGCCTTTCTGACTGGCGTTTTTCAGGCGCAGTTCCGCGGGGTCAATACCAAGTTTTTCCGCCGCTTCGTCTATCAGCGTCTCCTGCGCAAGATGGCTCTGCGGACAGCCGAAACCGCGGAACGCACCTGTCGGCATCGAGTTCGTGTAGACAAGGTAGCTCTCCGTTTTTATGTTCTTTATGCGGTACAGGTTATCGTTCCTTGTCGTTGCGCTGAGCTGGATCCCTATTCCGTAGTTCATGTATGCGCCGTTGTCGCACAGAAGCCGCACTTTCTTGCCGAGGAATTCACCCTCTGACGAGAGCGCAAGCTGCATATGCAGCTTCATCGGCACGCGCGGCAGCGAGGCCTCCATCTCGTCCTGGCGGGTGTTTACTATCTTTACCGGGCGCCCTGTGAATTTTGAGAGCAATGCGCAGAGCGGGTGCAGTTTATATTCCAGTTTACCTCCGAAACCTCCGCCGAGCGGAAGCTGTATTACTTTTACCTGCTCTTTTCTTACCCCGAGCGCCGCGGCGTAGGTCATTCTCGCAAGCACCGGCGACTGGGTCGGGAGCCAGAATGTTATTTTGTCACCGCTCCAGAGGGCCACCCCCGCGTTGGGCTCCATGTAGGCATGATGGATGCGCCCGGTGGTGTATTCGCCTTCTACTATCAGGGCAGCTTCACCGAATGCTTTTTCTATGTCCCCGTGGCTCACGTTCATTGTGTTGGCTATGTTGTTGCCGAAGCGTTCATGGATCACCGGCGCGTCGGGGAGCATCGCTGCTTCCATGTCAAATACCGCGGGGAGTTCTTCATATTCCACTTTTATCATGGATACGGCTTCGCGCGCCGCATCAAGCGTATCGGCCGCCACGAGCGCTATCTCGTCTCCAACGTAGCGGACTTTGTCGTCGGCAAGGATCTGTTCGTCGACTTTTTTAACGCCGGCCACTGAGTATAACGGCTTTTCCCCGTCTTTGCCGGTGACGACCGCGCGTACCCCCGGCAGCGCTTTGGCCGCCGCTGTCTCTATATTTCTGATGCGCGCATGAGGCAGCGGACTGCGCAGGACAGCTCCGTACAGCATGCCGCTCATGCAGTAGTCGCTGCCGAAGAGCTGGCGACCGGTCACCTTGTCGGCTCCGTCTATAAGTGGGTGGGATCTTCCAATTACTTTGTACATTTCTGTCCCTCCCCGCATGACGCCGCTTTTTCCGCAAGCTTTTTAGCCGCAAGCTCTACCGCTTTTACCGTGTTTTCATATCCGGTGCAGCGGCAGAGATGCCCCGCTATCGCGCAGCGGATCTCTTCTTCGCTGGGGTCTGCGTTTTCGGAGAGGAGGCTTACCGTCGCCATCACCATCCCCGGCGTGCAGTAGCCGCACTGTATCGCGCCTGCCTCTATGAAAGCCTTCTGAACCGGATGCAGTTCATCTGCGGAAGCGAGCCCCTCTATCGTAGTAACTGCGTGTCCTTCAGCTTTAAAAGCCGGTGTGATGCAGGAGAGTACAGCCCTGCCGTCGAGCAGCACGCTGCAGGATCCGCAGTCTCCGTTGTCGCAGCCTTTTTTCGTACCGGTGAGCTTTGCCACTTCCCTGACGAATTCCAGCAGGGTCATGCTTCCCGGTATTTCCGCGCTGTATTCCTGTCCGTTTATTCTGAGTGTCGTCATTTTAACGTCTCCTGACCGCACTTTTCTATCGCTTCGCGGATTACGGAAGCAAGAACTTCTTTCCTGTATTCCTTTGAAAGTCTAAGCGCTTCCAAAAAACCTGCGCCGGCGCATGTACACCCTTCTTCGCCGCTTTTAACGTTTTCGAAGGTGTAGATCTTATCGGTGGAGCCGCCTACCGTTATGTTGAAGTTCTCTGCTTTTGCTTCCGCTATTACCGAGATGTACGGAAAGCCCATTTTTACAGGCTGTCTAAGCTCAGCCACACCAAATTTAGCTTCTTTTGACTCTTTGGGCACGATAACCTCCGAAAGGAGTTCCTGTGGCTTGAGATCTATCTTGCCGCTCCCCGCAAAAAAGTCTTTTACGGAAACGGTTCTGCTCGACGACGCGCTTTCTATTTTCACCGATGCGCCGTATGCAACCAGCGGGAGCAGAAGGTCCGCATAGGCGCTGTTACGGCAGGGAAGGACCGTTCTGTCCGCCGTCATCGCGCGGCAGCCCGGAAGAAAACATACTCCGCAGTTTGCCCTGGACGCGCACAGGTTGCCGCCTATCGTTCCCATGCTGCGGACTTCCATCGAGCCTATCTCTTCAGCAAATTTCGAAAGAAGCGGCGCGTGTTCTTTTATCTTAGGGTCATTTACGATGTCGCGGAGCTTTACCGCCGCCCCGATATAAAGACCGCCCTTGTCCTCCGTTATATGGCACAGCCTCTCTATGCCGGAGATGTCATAGACCGCTTTGGGGCGGGCCATCCCATGCTTTATCTTCAGCATAAGATCCGTGCCGCCTGCCAGGATACGGCCGCCTTCCGTCTCAAGCCTTTTAAAAAGCTCTTCTGTATCGGTTATCCTTATATAGGGATACTTCAGCATACGGGATTTCCTTTAGACGCTCAGTCTTCTGTCCATCAGGACAGGGAATTCCTTCCTTATCCTTGCTATGTCTCCATTGGGGATCTCTGCTCTGACTATAATTTCTTCATAGCCCGAACCCGCTATCACATATCCCCACGGATCAACGATCTGGCTGTGTCCGGCAAAACGTATGCCGCGATCCACACCCGCCGCGTTGCAGGAGATGAGATAGCAGGTGTTTTCAAGAGCTCTTACCTGATTTAGCGCGTTCCATGCCTCTACTCTCGGGAAAGGCCATGCCGATGTTACGAGGAAGAATTCAGCTCCCTTTTCCACCGCCATTTTCCTGAAGAGCTCGGGGAAGCGCAGGTCATAGCAGGTCGCAAGTCCGATACGTCCGAACTCTGTTGCTACGACGGATATATCTTCTCCGGGGGTAAGAATCTCGGGCTCTTTG
>JAEEYY010000142.1 GCA_016288355.1 Synergistes sp. | reverse complement strand
TCTGCTTCGTTGACGTAGTCGATATCGCATTCCCGGAACAATCCGCAGATCTTGATCCCGCTCATGCGGCTGCCTCTCTCAGTTCTTTCAGGAAAACGCGTTTGTCAGGCGCCCGCATCATTGCTTCACCGACAAGGACAGCGTCCGCGCCCGCTGCCTTGAGCACTGCCGCATCCTCCGGCGTGCGGACGCCGCTTTCAGCGACATACAAACGATCTCCCGGTATAAGTTCCCGCAGGCGCGAAGCATTGCTCATATCTACGGAAAAATCCTTCAGGTTCCTGTTGTTCACGCCGATCATCCTGGCGCCCGCGCTTACCGCCGAAATGATCTCTTTTTCATCATGCGTCTCCACAAGCGCCGCCAATCCAAGCGTCTCGCATATGTCAAGATATTTTCTTACAGTTTCCGTATCCAGCAGCGCGCAGATCAGAAGGACACAGTCAGCTCCCATCAGCTTCGCCTGATAGAGCTGGTATTCGTCCACGACAAAATCCTTACGGAGCATGGGGAGCTTTATCTCGGAACGAATCTCTCTGAAGACGGCATCCGACCCCATGAACCATTTCGGCTCCGTGAGACAGGATACGGCGTCCGCTCCTGCCGCCGCATATTCATGCGCTATGCCGATGTAGTCGAACACGGGATCAATGACCCCTTTGGACGGAGAGGCCTTTTTCACTTCGCAGATAAAGCTCATCTGCGGGCCTGAAACGGCGTTGTAAAACGCCGTTCCGTCCGAGCGGGGGCTTTCTGCCGCAAGTTTTTTGATCTCTTCCGGGCTTACTGTATTTTTGTCCCGTATGACCCGTTCTTCCGCGTGCCGGGCAAGCTGCTCCAGTATCGTCATTGCATCAGGCTTCCGGCCGGCTGCTGACTGAGATGAAGCGTTCCAGTGTTTCCAGCGCCCTGCCGGAATCGATAAGCTCCGCCGCAAGCACAGCGCCTTCTTTCATGCTGCCTGCCTGGCCGCCGATGTACAGAGCCGCGCCTGCGTTCATCAGCACCGCATTTCGCCTGGCGCCCGTTTCCCCGCGCAAAACGGACCTTGTGATCTCCGCATTTTCTTCCGGAGTGCCGCCCTTCAGCGCCTCTTTCGTGCTGCGTTCAAAGCCGAAATCCTCGGGCTTTACCACAAAAGACTTAAACCATCCGTCGCGGATCTCACAGATCTTCGTGGGCGCGCTCGTGGAGATCTCATCCAGCTTGTCCATGCCGTAGACGACCATGCCGCGCCGGACGCCCAGGTTCACAAGGACCTGCGCCAGCGGCTCCACAAGATAACCATCGTATACGCCTAAGAGCTGCATCGAGGGCGAACCGGGATTCGTCAGCGGGCCCAGAATATTAAATACGGTCCTGAAGCCCAGCTCTTTTCGAATGGCGCCGACGTATTTCATCGATGTATGATATTTCTGAGCGAAAAAGAAACACATCCCGACTTCATTTAAAAGTTCGACGCATCTTGCGGGGCTTTGCTGGATATTGACGCCGAGCGCCTCCAAGCAGTCCGCCGTCCCGCACTGTGAGGACGCCGCCCGGTTGCCGTGCTTTGCCACCTTTACCCCGCCTGCGGCTGCAACAAGGGCGGATGTTGTGGATATATTGAAACTGTGAGCATTATCACCGCCGGTGCCTACGATCTCAAAAAGCTCCATATCCGTTTCCACCTTTACAGCATGGGCCCGCATCGCGGCGGCACACCCGGCTATCTCGTCCGCTGTCTCCGCCCTTGCGCTCTTTGTCGACAGAGCCGCCAGAAACGCCGCATTCTGTGTGGCGGACGTTTCTCCGCTCATGATCTCATTCATGACGGTATAGGCCTCGTCGTAGGTGAGGTCCCCCTTGTTTACGATCTTCACTATGGCTTCCTTGATCATTCCTCACATCTCCTTTAAGAAATTTCCTGCAATACAGACTTTCCGCATTTTGCCAAAGGTATAAAAAAACGCCCCCGACAGAAATATTTCCTGTCAAGGACGAATAACTTGTTATCCGCGGTGCCACCTTGATTCATGGGCTGCCCCATACACTTAGCGGGATACCGACATATCCCCGGCAAATAACGCCCGCCTGCAGCGTCGCAGAATACTCGGCACAGACTTCATGCCTTTGACTGCGCCCTCAGCGGTCCATTTGACAACCTGTTTCCTGCCTGATTCTCAGCATCTCAGGCTCTCTGTAGGGGCATCATTGCCGTTATCTCCGCATCATCGGTTTAGCGTATTAAATTTCCGGCATTATATCAACTGGCTTTTTATTTGTCAACAAATGAAAGATCCGACCGCTTCTCTCAATACATTTCTCACGCATGATGCGTTTATCGTTGTTGACAAAATGAGTTCGTATCCTCCATAATAGTTCAATGCTGATAGATTGAATGACATCCGGCGTCATATTTCGATTTGAGCGGAGAAGTTTTCGCCGGTATGTTATCCCCGTTTGAAAGGGGGGAATGTTGATGACCACCGTAACCAGACGCGACAATGAGTCGATTGAAGACGCCCTCAAACGTTTCAAGAGAGAGATTCGTAAGGTTGGTGTGCTTCGTGAGGCCAAGAGGCATGAACATTACGAAAAACCAAGCGAAATCAAAAAGCGTAAGAAAGCCGAAATGGCACGTAACAGAGGCAGGAGGGCCGATTATTAACTATGTCTGATCTTGCAGTCAGGATTCAGAGCGACCTTGTGGCCGCAATGAAAAATAAAGACGAGCTTGTTCTTTCCGTTCTCCGCATGCTGAAAGCAGCGATGCAGATGCTTCAGGCAGAGAAGGGCAAAGAATACTCTCTTACTGACGACGACGTGCTGACCCTTGTCAGACGCCTCATCAAACAGAGGAACGAAGCCGCCGAGATGTACAGGCAGGGAGGCGCGGAAGACCGCGCTCAGCGCGAGCTCGCCGAGGCCGAGGTGCTGAAAGCCTATCAGCCGGCACAGCTTTCCGACGAAGATATCATGGCAGCTGTAGCCAAAGCCGCCTCCGAAGTCAATGCGTCCGGCATCAAAGACATGGGAAAAGTAATGGGCAAGACAATGGCGGCCGTAAAAGGTCTCGCCGACGGGAACAGAGTAAAGGCTGCAGTAAAGCAGTATCTGGAACAGCTGGCGCAGTGAGCCGAGAGCTGAAAAAAGAACCTGACGCCGGAGGCCAGCGCTTCTCCGGCGTTATTTTTATACCCGCGAAGGGAGGAGACAGACAGATGCAGACATATAAGATCCCGCTTGTACCGGGCCCGGTGTCGGTCCCTGACAGATACCGGGAGGCATACCTTACCAATTATGGAAGCAGTGACCTCGAGGACGACTTCTTCACGCTGCTTGCCGAAAACATCTCATTACTGAAAGAGGCGCTGAAAACTGAAAACGACGTCATAATAGGCTCCGGGGAGGGGATGTCGGCTCTGTGGGGCGGCATAAAGAGCGTTGTAAAGCCGAACGACAGATTCCTTGCCATATCAAACGGACTCTTCGGGCACGGCTTCGGCGAGATGGCAGAGGCGCTTGGCGCACGCGTGGAATACCTTGAAGCAAAAGAAGGCGAATTCGTAACTGCGGAACAACTGCGCAGAAAGATCAGGGAATTTGCGCCGGACTTCATCTCCGCGGTGCACTGCGAGACTCCTTCCGGGCTGCTTAATCCGCTTGCGGAAATTGCACCTGCAATAGCCGAAAGCGGGGCTCTTTTCATAGTCGATTTCGTGGCAAGCGCGTTCGGCGCCGACGTCAGAGTCGACGAATGGGGAATAGATATCGGCCTTTTGGGAAGCCAGAAATGCCTTTCCATCCTGCCGGATCTAAATGCCTTAACAGTAAGCCCCCGCGCATGGGAAAAAGCCGCTGAAGTAAATTACGCCGGATATGACGCTCTGCTGCCGTGGAAAAACGCTTTATTGGAAAAGATGACGCCCTACACTCACAACTGGCACGCAAACAAGGCCCTGAACCTTTCGCTTAAAGATTACCTGAACGAAGGGCTTGAAAACGCGTTCCGCAGGCACTGCGGCGTTGCGGCGTACTGCAGAAAGCGCGCAAAAGACATGGGGCTGTCACTCTACGCAAAAGACGAATGCCTCTCATCCCCTACGGTCACGGCTATATGGATACCGGCCGGCTGGACATGGAAAGAGTTAGACGCCGAATTCCGCAAAGAGGGGCTGGTCGTCGGAGGCAGCTGGGGGGCTCTCTCCGGCAAAATATTCCGCATCGGACACATGGGCAGTCAGGCGGATATGGAGCTTGTGTGCCGCGGAATGGATGTAATAGAAAAAGTCATAAATAAGAGAAGATAAAAACCGGCGCTCTGCCGGACAGCCGAAGCCGCTGATCGCTGAAGCTGTCCGGCATAAAAAAGTATCACAGAGAACCCTGTTTCCAGAAAACTATTCACATGATCAAAACCGGGCTGCAGACTTTTTGTCTGACAGCCCGATTTTGCATGGCAACAGCCTTTTTTAGGTAAAAAAACAGGTATTTTCAGAGCCGGCCCTTATTTTTCGGCAATTTTTGCCTGAAGGCTCCTTATCATTTCCGCCATCTCTTTTATAGCCGCCTCGTTGCGCTCATTCCTTGAATTGAGCTCCTCAACGTTCTCCTTCAGCTCGTTGTTGCTCGCCTGAAGTTTGTCGTTCTTTTCCTCAAGCTCGGCTATTCTCTTCTGCATCGCTTCGGCCTTCGCAGGCACTATCGCCTGCCTGCCGCCTTTGCCCATCGCAAAGCTTATACCTACGCGCCCCATCGCGTCTCCGTCTCCGTTCAGCGATACGCCCGCGTTCAGCAGCACGCTGTCTTTTAC
>JAEEYY010000141.1 GCA_016288355.1 Synergistes sp. | reverse complement strand
CTCGGAGAACGCGGGGAGCTTCCGGGGGATGTGCGGAGCCTTTACCAGGCGGCGGGCATTTCGCATCTGCTCGCGATCAGCGGGCTGCACCTCAGCTTTCTCGGCATGGGGCTTTACCGGCTGCTCAGGTCCTTTCTGCTGCCCATCCGCTTTTCGGCCGCTCTTTCCGGACTGTTTTCTGTGCTTTACTGCCTCATGACCGGGGCATCCTCCTCAACGGTCCGGGCCGCGCTGATGCTGCTCCTCCGTTTTTCGGCGCTGTGCTGCGGGAGGAGCTACGACGCCGGGAACGCGCTCCTTATCGCCGCCTGCCTGACGGCGCTGCTCCGGCCGTACTGCATCTTCCAGACCGGCTGGCAGCTTTCGTTCGGCGCCGCGCTCAGCATCTGCTTTCTTTCGGACAGCCTGTGCGTAAAGCTCGAGCGCCTGCGGGAGGCCGCGTCGCGGGAAGGCGGGACCGTCCGCTACGTTCATACGGCGAACCGGCTCCCGCCGGCCGCGAAGACGCTGCTCGTCAGCATCTGCCTGCAGGCCGTGAGCCTTCCCGTGCTCCTTGGCAGTTATTACTATGTGCCGGTGTACGCGATGCTCCTGAACCTGATCGCCATCCCGCTCATGGCCCTGGTCCTTGCCGGGGGCATTTTCGGACTGCTGCTTTCGGCGGTGCTGCTACTTCCGGCCGGGCACCTTCCGCGCGCGGCCGCGCTCACGGCAGGTCCGCCGCACTACGTGCTGAAGCTCTACGAAGCACTTGCCTCGTTCACGCAGATGCTGCCGGGGAGCGCTTACTGCCCGGGAAAGCCCCCGCTTGGAAGAGCGCTGCTTTACTGCGGGCTGCTTTTAGCGCTGGCGCTGCTTTTTACAAGGGCGCCGGAGCGGCATCTTCGGACCGCGCTGCGGAGGCGGCTTGCCGTTCTTGCCCTCTTCGTTTCGTGGGTCCTTTCCGCCGGAGTCCTCCGCGCGCCGAAACAGCCGGAGTTTTTCGTCGCCGCGCTGGATGTCGGACAGGGGGACTGCTTCCACATCCACGCTGGCGACCGAGATATCCTGATCGACGGCGGCTCGGCGGGCTACGCGGCCGTGGGCGGGCGGATCATCGCGCCCTACCTGCTCTCGAAGGGGATTACGAAGCTGGACGCCGTGTTCCTTTCGCACGCGGACGAGGACCATATGAACGGCCTTCTGCATCTTTTTTCCGGGGAGCCGAAGATCCGGGCCGAAGCGCTGGTGCTTCCGGAGGCCGCGCGGGGAAACCCGAAGTACGGGAGCGTGATCGCGGCATTCGAAGAGGATGCCTCCCGCCCGGACATCCTGCGGGCTCTTTTCAGCGCCCTGAGAAATCCCTTTGGGCGGGATGCGCGAACTGAGCGGCGGGAGGCAAAGAATGTGCGGTACGCGCGCACCGGCGGGCGTTTTGACCTTGGCGGCGCGGAGCTTCTCTGTCTTTACGGCGGTACGCCGTCGGAAGAGGATATCAACCGGAATTCGGACTTCCTGCTCCTTCGTTGCGGGGAGTTTTCCATGCTGTTCACAGGAGATGCTGCCGCTGAGGATGAGGCCGGGCTGTTCCGTCTTTACCGCGGCAGCGATGTGTTCGGGGACGGGATCGACGTGCTGAAAGCCGGCCATCACGGGAGCCGCACGTCGACGACGGACGCGCTTTTAAAGCTTACGCGGCCGGAGTACGCCCTGCTTTCCTACAAAAAGAATAACCGCTTCGGCCACCCTCACCGGGAGGTCACGGAGCGGCTTAAGCGCTACGGTACGGAGCTTCTCGCTACGGCGGAGCTCGGCGAGATCGTGCTGCTGCCGGGGAGCGGAAGCGGCCCGCCCGCGGTGTGCTGTCCTTTCTTTCGGAAGTAAGGAAGTAAGTTGCTTCCCGCACCACGGCCATGGTGCACTTTTTCGGGAATTGGCTCTTTTGTGACACGAGGATCAGACAGGGCGGCTTTTCCGTGTCACGCACGCCGCACCCGCACCGCTGAGGAAACGAGCGTTAACATCTTCTGTACCAGGATCGAGAAGAGAATACCGCCAAGAACGTAAAGAATGAGCGTGTACGACGACCCCCGGGGCAGATAATACCACCAGATATCCGCATGGAAGGCCGACCAGTCAAACCGTAATTCTGTTTACAGGACGCGAGAAGCCACCCAGAGAGTGGCTTCTCATTGCTGATTGTATAGGTTAATGCTTTGTGTTATGATATCTGTCGATCTCATCTGAATAATGTCAATAAGAAATCCTACTTGACTCTTTTAAATATTTCTCCAACTAGCGCAGGATGAATATTCAAGAAATAGCTCTTGTTCAGGACTAAGAGGACTTGTATTCTTGTAAGAAAGATAAACTTCCCGATGAATATTAAATCCACGAATTTGGATTTTTTGAATATTATCGTTTGGCTGCGCTTTAAATAATGATTCCGTAACGAAACCAGCCCCGTTTCCTTGCGAGACCACATACCAGACATCTGTATTCGCTCTAACTTCCATTGCAATGTTCAGCTGTGAAATATCAATTTTTTTTGCTTTTAATTCTTTTGTCAGTCTTTTTGAAATGTTTCCCACTGGAGTACGAATAATGAGTGGGATTTTTTTTAAATCACGGAGGGAAATGATTGGTTTTAGGTTATATGATGTTGGCGCAATCAGGATTACAGGATCATAAACCAAAGAAATACTGGTAATCTCCGGACTGTTTGGTATAGCTCCGGAAATACAGAAATCACATTTGGAATCTAATAATTGTTGAAATATACGGCCTTTTGTTGAGGTGCCAACATGTGTAGGATTATTGGGATAGGATGAATGAAATCCTGTTATAAGCATTGGAACAATAGTAGAACTTGGAGTAGTGGTCGAAAGAATGGAAATCGAACGAATCGCTCGCTCCTGGGATACGATCTGTATGCGTAGGTTATGATGGTCTTCCAGTGATTTATATGCATATTGAGCAAACAGCTTACCAGCATTAGTAAGAGAGATTTTTGCGTTTCGATCGGTACTTCTCACAAATAGTGTCTTTCCCAATTCATCTTCTAACGAACGAATTGCAGCGCTAACCGCAGGTTGTGTGATATGTTCAAGTTTAGCAGCGGCTGTAAAGGATCCGGTCTCCAATATTCGGATAAAGATTCGTAGCGATTCGATTCTCATAATATTTTTTTATCCAAGCATCCTAAATGAGTTATAGAGTTTTGCTTTGGAAAACTATTGATGCTTTAATTTAAAACCTGTTCAATAATCCTTTTTATATTATCATAAAAATATTTTATGTCAAAGGGCAAATGTTGTAAATTTCGGAGTTTTGACAATGAATTTTTGCAAATATATACTAAAAACGAATCGGCCGATTCTTAATCGAAATGCTGTTTTCATTTCTGTTTCTGAATGGAGGAAATAATGAAGAAATCCCTTTTGACATTGCTTACTCTTAGCTTATTAATAAGTATGTCTGCTTGCGGATCAAAAACTAATAGCGGGACAACAGATCCTGTAAAAGACACAAGTTCCGCTCCTGTAGTAACCACAGAGACACCTTCAACGACGGCAGCTGTTTCCGAGGCAACCACGGAACCCGTAAAAGATTATTCTTCATGGCCAGAGAAAGACGTTCATATTTTGATTCCTTCAGCTCCCGGTGGCTCTGCAGATACACTGTGCAGAAAACTGGCTGAAGTATGCGAGAAGAAGAATCTTCTGAACGGGCACTCAATAGTAATTGAAAACATAAAGGACAGTTCTGGAGCACAGCCATATGGAAAGACTCAAGCGGCTGAACCGGATGGATATACTCTTACACTTTTTGCGACTTCTGTAGTGACAAGTGAGCTTTTTGGAGTGAGTCCTGTGAAATACCACGATTTTACCTATCTAATGGGTTTCTTTACAGATCCTCAGCATGCTTATGCAAGAGCTGATGCTCCATACAACAATTTGATTGAGCTTGCTGAATATGCAAAGGCTAATCCTGGAAAAGTAAATTGGGGAGTAGTGAATCCGACAGGTACCTCAACTCTGCTTACAGCTTTGTATGCAAATCGTGCCGACATTGACATCAACACGATTATTTATGATGGTGGCGGAGCGCAGCTGACGGCAGCACTTGGAGGATTTGTTGATGGTGGAATCACAGAGTATACAGATGTGAAAGCGCAGATTGAATCTGGAGAACTGAAACTACTTGGATGCTTCTCAAATGAACGTGTTGAAGGGCTTGACGTTCTTACAGCAAAAGAGCAGGGTTTTGATATCGTTTGCGAACGAGCCCGCGGTTTTGCGGGTCCTAAGGGTATGGATCCTGCCCTTTGCGATCGAATCAATTCTATCTTAACACAAGTATGGGAATCTGAAGAATATCAGGAGTACATGGATTCCGTATATGCGGACAAGCGTTTGATGTCCCCGGAGGAGTTCCTTGCAAGTTATGAGAGCTTTGCAAGTTTTGTAACTGAGGCAAAGGGCATACTTGGTCTGTAATTTCTTGGGAAGCAGAGGCTTCGTAAAAGAAAGAGAAACGGGGGGAAAGTAATGGATCTCAATGAGTTCT
>JAEEYY010000140.1 GCA_016288355.1 Synergistes sp. | reverse complement strand
TTCCGCCTTGCATGCGGCTATGCCGGGTGGAAGATAGCCGGCATGATATGCGTGCCCGGCATGTATCCCAAAACAGATATGGCCGAGAAGGGCGAAAGATTCCTTACAGAGGCGTATGAGCTTGGCAGAAGCCTGTAAATGTGCGCCGGGCAGTGCGCCCGGGCGTCCGGAAAACATACTTGTCACCGGGGGAGCCGGCTTTATCGGCTCCCATACCTGTGTTGCGCTGCTCAGCACGGGGTATTCCGTAGTTATTGCGGATAACTTTTCCAACAGCAGCCCCTCCGCGCTCGATGCCGTACGCAGGATAACCGGGCGTGATCTTGTTTTTTACGAGACAGACGTCACCGACGCCTCCGCTGTTCGAAGGATCTTCAGCGAGAACCGCATCGACGGCGTCATTCATTTTGCCGGATACAAAGCGGTGGGAGAATCGGTGGAAAAACCGCTTTCATACTACCGCAACAATCTGCTGAGCACGATAGTGCTTGCCGGCGCCTGCGTCGAACATGGCGTGCCGCGCTTTGTCTTTTCCTCATCCGCAACGGTCTACGGCGACAACAAGCCGCCCTTTGTCGAAAGTATGCCGCTTTTGCCTGCTGCCAACCCGTATGGAGAGACAAAGGCCGTATGCGAAAAGATACTGGCCGATACCGTGCGTTCCTGCAGCGGTTTTTCGGCGTCGCTCCTGCGGTACTTCAATCCCGTAGGCGCTCACGAAAGCGGACTTTTGGGAGAAGCGCCGAACGGCATACCGAACAACCTGATGCCCTATATAACAAGGGTGGCAAAGGGTGAGCTCAAGGAGCTTTCCATATTCGGAAATGACTATGATACTCCCGACGGCACCGGGGTTCGCGACTATATACACGTGATGGACCTGGCGGAAGGGCATATAGCGGCGCTTAGGAATGCGCCGTGCGGGCTGTCGGTCTACAACCTCGGGACTGGAAAAGGTACTTCCGTGCTGCAGCTCGTAACGGCATTTGAGCGCGCTACCGGCGTCAGTGTGCCGCGGCGCATCGCTGCGCGCAGACCGGGAGACATAGCGGTATGCTATGCCGACGCCGGAAAAGCGGAGCGTGAACTGGGCTGGAAAACGCACCGCACAATAGAAGATATGTGCCGCGATTCGTGGAGGTTTGAAAAAAACCGCTGCGTTTAGCCTGAAGCGGCAATACTTTTCTCAGATCAAAAGCCTGCTTCCGTGCTGCCGGTCAGCTGTCCGCAAGCAGGCTTTTGTATTCATCAGGCGTGTCCATATCCCTGAAGTGAACGGCAGAAGCTTCGATGCGCTCTATCTCGCATGCCCGGCGCATCAGGACCGCTTTTCCGCCTGTATCTCCCTGCGCTTCGGTAAATCTGTTCTTCCATACAGCCCTGTAGAACATCGGGTGGCCGAAGACGCCTTCCCTGCAGGGAGCAAGGACGGTCCTGCAGGACGGCAGCGAGGAGAACTTTTCTGCCAGCGCCGTAATGTCCGCGGGGCGTACAAGAGGAAGATCCCCCAGCATTATCGCAAAGTCCGAGCCTTCTTCGAGCATGTCAAGCCCTATCGCAAGAGAAGAGGACTGCCCGCGTTCGGGAGCCTCGTTGATGCGTATCAAAACCCCATCCGGCAGTCTGACGGACGCCTCCACCTCACGTGAAAGCACAGCGTTTATCTTTCCGAAGCCCGCGGCCCGGAGGTTTGATACGACGGTTTCAATAACCGTACTGCCGCCGAACGGCAGCAGCAGCTTCTGCCGTCCCATGCGCTTTGAAAGACCTGCTGCAAGCAGTATTACTTCAATTTCCATTTGCCGGCCGCCTCATACAGTATGTTTTCCCGTTCCGACGCGCACAGGACTGTGCCGTAACACTCCGTTAGCGCAGGGAGTATCCCGCGCATCAGGGCTTTTCCCTCTGACGTCAGGATCTCCCACTGATTTAATATAAGTATTTTCTCTGCCGCGGCGGGCGCGTTTTTCAACGGGCCGCAGTCGGCGCACAGGTATCTTATATATTCGCTCCGGCTTATCGGAGCTTCGTCTTTAAGCCCGTAAAGGGCCCTGAACTCCTCTGAACGGAATATATTTTCCTCATCCGCTTTTTTGCCTAAAGCATTTACGCCGGCTACGGCAAGTACGCAGCCGCAGCTTTGGGGCACGGGCGGCTCATGGTCCCCGTAGTATTTAAGGGATCGTCCGCGCGAGCCGTCGCATTCGGCTATCACAAAATCTGCCGCGCCGCATGAAGAGAGAAAGTCCACTTCCTCCGGCAGATAGCCGTGAAGCTTGTTTTTTTCGTCTTTTACGGCGCCTCCCGCAAGCAGCGAAGGACGCGGCGCTGCGGCAAGATAAGAATAACACGCCGCCGCGTCCCCGACAAATACGCTGACGCATTCCTCCGGCGACGGGGAAAAGATCTTAGTCGTCGTCGTAAGCAGGACGCGGCGTGTCTTCGCAAGCTCATGCCCTATGCCGTAAAGCAGCGTCGTCTTGCCGCCGCCGCCGGTTATTGCGGCAAGCGGCCGGGGGAGGTCTGCCAGACGGCGTGCCAGAAATGAGAATAATTCAGTCAACTTAAGCTGCCTTCCCGGACTCTGTCCGCGGCTGCGCAGTTTATGCGCCCGCTGCCTATCATCCACCAGCGTTTTATATAAAAGGGCCCGGGCTCAAAACTTCTGTAAAAATCACCGTAATTCATCTAAACATTTCCCCCGGTCATACGGCATATTCTGGACATATTTTCCAATAATCAATAATTATAAACCATCCTACCGTATGAGCTGTATAAAGACTGAAATTATACAGCCGCAGAATTGTCCGCGGAAAAGCGCGGCCCCGTAAACAGAGGGCCGCGCTTCTGCATCAGAATCTGCTGCGGGACTGCTGGCTGTTATTTCTTCGCCGAGCCCTGTTTTGCGACCGCTGCCTGCGCCTTTGCTATCGCGTCGGCGTCGCCGAGATAGTAGTGCTTTATCGGCTTCATATCCTCGTCAAGCTCATATACGAGCGGCACGCCGGTCGGTATGTTTATCTCAAGAATCTCTTCTTCCGACACGTTGTCCAGATATTTGACAAGTGCGCGCAGGCTGTTGCCGTGAGCTGCAACTATAAGACGCTTCCCGGCAGCTATATCCGGAACTATGCTCTTCTCCCAGTACGGCACGACGCGGGCTACTGTGTCGGCGAGGCATTCTCCGAGCGGAAGTTCCTCTTCGGTCAGAGAGGAGTAGCGCATCTCATGTCCCGGCCAGCGGTCATCGCTCTTTTCAAGCTGCGGCGGACGGGTCGCGTAGCTGCGCCGCCATATCTTTACCTGAGCGTCCCCGTACTTTGCGGCTGTGTCGGCCTTGTTCAGCCCCTGCAGCGCACCGTAATGACGTTCATTGAGACGCCATGATTTTTCCACCGGGATCCACATAAGACCGGTCTCTTCGAGAACGGCCCACAGAGTCTTTATCGCGCGGCAGAGTACCGAAGTGTATGCCTTGTCGAAGACGAATCCTTCTTTTTTCAGCAGTTTGCCGGCCTCATGCGCCTCAGCAAGCCCTTTGTCGGAGAGCGGAACATCCTGCCAGCCCGTAAAGCGGTTTTCTTTGTTCCATGTGCTTTCACCGTGTCTAATCAGAACTATTTTGTACATATGGCGCCTCCAGATATCCAGATATTGTTATAACCGCAGTTACATTTTCAGACAGGCTCAGTTTGTTGTCAAGAGCGGCCCGCCGTGCTCTTAAACAGCGACGCGGCTTTGCATGCCGCTATGCCGGCATACTCCCTTATGCCGGCGCAGCTTACCGCGAAGCATCCGCCGTCTGGCAGAAAAGACCAGAAGCATCTGAGCGACGGATCCGTGATACGTCCCGGCGCGTATGAAAAAAGATGCGCCCCGACCAGATGCTTTTTTGCTGTCATTACAGCCCGCGGCATATGATAAGCGCTTGTTACTATAACGATATTATTTATGGAGCGCTCTTCGAGCATTTTTGCGGAATACTTCAGATTTTCAGCTGTTGTGCGCGACGCTTCTTCTATTATTATCTCTCCGTTCCAGCCCATTTCACGCGCAGACGCCGCCATTATCCGTGCTTCGGAGGAACCGCTGTCTCCGAAGGTATTGCCTCCGGACAGCAGCATTATGTTTTTTCCGGAACGCGAAGCTGCAGCCCTGACAGCGCATAAAAGACGGTCAAGGGTGGCAGGGGAGGGAAAAGCTGCGGTGCCGCTTTTGTCATAGGAGGAGCCTCCGGCAAGAACAAGAAAGGCAGCGGGATCTTTGTCCGGAGGAAGGGTATTTTCACAGTGTGATTCAAGAGGCCCTGTTATAAGCAGCGCGCCGGCCTGTGTGCTCATGATATAAAAAAACAGCAGTGAAGAACAGATGATCAGGCGTGAAAAAACACGCAGCTTTTTCCTTAAGAGGAACGCAGCCGCTGCTGCCAGTATGAAAAGTCCCGGCGGCACCGAAAACGCGCCGGCCAGCTTGTAAAGGTAAAACATTCTGAAAGCCTTTTCCCGCGCTGCGTTTTAAAAGACGCGCCGCCCCGCGGGGCAGCGCGTTATATATCCAGATTCTGGACGTCTTTCCCGAACTGTTCTATGAATTTTCTGCGCGGTTCGACAACGTCCCCCATAAGTATTCCAAACAGTTCGTCCGCTTCGACCGCGTCCTGGACCTCCACGCGGTTGACGATGCGGTTTTCGGGATTCATAGTGGTCTCCCAGAGCTGTTCGGCGTTCATCTCGCCGAGCCCTTTGTAGCGCTGGACCTCGACTTTCTTTCCCTCGGCCCTGTTCTGTACTTCCTTCATCTCTTTTTCGGAAAAACAGTATGTCGTCTCTTTGCCGCACTGAACGCGGAAGAGAGGCGGCTGCGCGACATAGAGGTAGCCTTTTTCTATGATCTGAGGCATATAGCGGAAGAAGAGCGTAAGTAACAGAGTTCTTATATGCGCACCGTCGACGTCGGCATCAGCCATGATGAATATCTTGTGGTAGCGCAGCTTTTCCTCGTTGAAATCGTCGCCTACGCCGCAGCCGAGCGCCAGTATTATATTGCGTATCGTTTCGCTGCTTAATATTTTTTCGAGGCGGGCCTTCTCAACATTCAGAATCTTGCCGCGCAGCGGCAGTATCGCCTGAAATTCACGGTTGCGTCCCTGTTTGGCGCTGCCTCCCGCGGAATCTCCCTCGACGATATATATCTCACAGTCGGCCGGGTTTCTGTTGGAGCAGTCGGAGAGCTTGCCCGGCAGAGTAAGTCCGTTCATCGCGGATTTGCGGCGCACCAGTTCTTTGGCCTTTTTCGCGGCTTCGCGCGCCTGACGCGCGCGTATCGCGCTTTCCACTATCGGCTTCAGTATCTCGGGGCGTTCGTCAAGCGCTTCTTTCAGGCCGTCGTAAACTATCGAATCTACTATGCCCTTTACGTCGCTGTTGCCGAGCTTTGTCTTTGTCTGCCCCTCAAACTGAGGCTCCATGACCTTCACTGAGATTACCGCGGTGAGCCCTTCTTTAAGATCGTCGCCTGTGAGGTTCGTATCTTTGTCCTTCAGTATCTTGAGCTTTCGGGCCTCGTCGTTTATCGCGCGCGTGACCGCGCTGCGGAAGCCTGCGACGTGCGTGCCGCCTTCGACTGTGTTTATAAGGTTTACGAAGCCGTACAGCCTTTCAAGATAGGAGTCGTTGTACTGAATAGCCACTTCGACCTGGGTCTTTTCTTTTTCGCCCGAGATTATCAGCGGATCCTTGAAGAGGACTTCCTTGCCCTTGTTCAGGTATTCGACAAAGGCCGATATCCCGCCGGGGTAATTGTAGCTTTTCTTTTCCTGTTTTTCGGGGCGCAGATCTTCGTAGTTTATCGTGACGTGTGAATTCAGGAAAGCAAGCTCACGCAGGCGCTGCTTTAATATATCCGACTGGAATTCGGTCGTAGAAAATATCTCACTGTCCGGCAGAAACTGAACGCGCGTGCCGCGAAGAGAAGTGTCCCCGGTTTCTGTAAGGGGCGTGACGGGAATGCCGCGCTCGTAGCGCTGACGGTATTCTTTGCCGCCGCGCCATATAGTGAGCTCGAGCCATTCAGAGAGCGCGTTTACGACGGAAACGCCGACGCCGTGCAGCCCTCCGGATACCTGATAGGCGCTCTTGTCAAACTTGCCGCCCGCGTGCAGGACGGTAAGCACGACCTCTGCCGCCGGTCTGCCGGATTCGTGCATTTCGGTCGGTATGCCGCGGCCGTTGTCGACTACCGTGACGCTGCCGTCGGCGTTTACGGACACGTCTATCGTGTCGCAGAAGCCTGCGAGAGATTCGTCTATAGAGTTATCCACGACCTCATAAACAAGATGATGCAGCCCGCGCTGCCCCTGATCGCCTATATACATGCCGGGGCGCTTTCTTACGGCTTCAAGTCCCTCCAGCACATGGATATCTTTAGCAGTGTAGGCCGACTCGTCTGCGTTCTGTGCAGGAAAGGCCTGAATTTCCGGATCTGCCATGCATAAAAACCCCTTCGTAAGTAATTACCGGCTTTTCGTCCGCCGGTACAGTGCTTTAGCTGAAAATGCCTCTTTCCTTTTGGCAAGCGTGGACGGAGTGAACACGGAAATCTCCCTTCTCCCGCCGCGCCGCAGTATCTCGGTCTTATCGCCGTTTTTACAGATCGCAACAACATTTGCGAGACATAATATATTTTCGCCGTCAAGAGGAATAAACATTTGTAGAATCCCCCGTTCAGCTTATAATTATACCATGGAGGCTGCCTGAAACGGAGTGAATCGATGGAGACATTATTTATTCTAACAAACTCACCCGGCGAATTGTCCGGATGGCTGGCCCCGGTCGCGGAAGCGGTCGCGTCTGAAGCGCCGGAGGTGCGGATAAATGCGGTCACGCTCCCATGCCCTTACGCAAGCGGTATGGAACGCGAGACCGCGCTGCGTCTGCGCGGAGTATCCGCGGCGGGGACATTCTCAGACGCGATGAAGGGCGGCGCCCCGAGAGGCAGAAGCATAATACTGCAGCTCGGGGGAGACCCGATGTTCGGCTGGACACTTTCGCGCAGGTTAGGAGCTCCGTGGACTGCATATACGGCGCGTCCGAGGTGGCGCGGTTCCGTAGCTCACTACTTTATCCCTGACGAGGGCGCGTATGTACGCTTTAAAAACGCAGGAGTAAGCGAAGATCGCCTGACACTGACAGGCAACCTGATGCTGGACAGCGTGCCGGAACGTTCATCATGCGACATTTGCGGATTCCGTGCGGCCACAGGCATTACAGAAAGCAGGATCTTCTGCATGATGCCCGGCAGCCGCCCCTTCGAATACGGCCAGATGACCGGGTTTTTCAGTGAATGCGCGAAGCTGCTGTATGAAAGGTTTTCATCGTGGCAGGCTGTCATGCCGCTTGCTCCGACAGTTGACGAAAAGATACTGTGCAAAGGCATCGAGAACGCCGGATTTGAGTGGACCGGGAAACGCTTTGCCGAAGAGATAAAGACCGGAAACGGTCGTATTCTGCTTGTCAGAGAGCGCCGGTTTGATGCGATAGCAGCGTCCTCTCTTGCGGTCGCGCTTCCGGGGACCAATAATCTGCAGATCGCGTCTTTAGGCGTGCCGCTCCTTGTGATAGCGCCGCTCAACAGGGCGGCGGAGATACCCCTTGACGGCATACCCGGCATTATACCTGCAGAAAGCGCCCCGGCGCGCGCGTTAAAGAAAAGAGTCGTATTTCACTACAACGACAGGGAAAAGTTTGTGTCGCTCCCCAATCGCATAAGCGGCCGGTCCCTTGTCGCCGAAAGACGCGAACTTATGACGCCTGAAAGCGCCTGCCGCTATATAGCCGAAATGATGGACGACGAGGAAAAGCGCAATGATACCGCAAAGGGCTATGCGGCTCTCGGCCTGGAAAGGGGCGCATCAGCAAAGATCGCGGCAAAACTTATCGAAATGCTGAAAAGCCGGTAACGTCTGCCGCCGCCTCTTTCTGCGGCATACCGCAGGAAACTGATATAATGATTTATATATCATATACTGCAGGATTGTCCGTCTCAAAATTGAAACAGTTGTTTTTTGCTTCGCGGGAAAACTCAGGCGGATAATGAACGGAAAGGTCGGTTTTATATGAGATCTTTATATAGATTACTGATAAGCGCCGCACTGATAATCGCGACCAGTGTAAACTGCGCCGCCGCCCAGTTTGCTCCGGACAGCGAAGAAACGCGCGACCATATGCGTGAATGGGGTTTCAGGCACCGTGACGGCATAGTGCTCGCACTCTGCGGCGGAGGCACAAAGGGACTTGCCCATCTGGGCGTCTTTGAGGTGCTGGAGCGCGAAAATATCCCGATCGCTGCTATCA
>JAEEYY010000139.1 GCA_016288355.1 Synergistes sp. | reverse complement strand
CTATACGGTAGGAGATCCTTCCGTTCTGGACGTCCTCCACCGCTTTTGATATATATTTCTCGTCGCTGGCAGCATCACGGCGCTCGCTGAGCTGGCGGGCTCTCGCCGATACTACGAGAGTCAGTATATATTTGTTGGGTATATTCTGTTCACGGTAAATCTTTTCGAGATCGATATAGATCATGCTTTCTCCTCCCTGTGTTCCGTTACGATATTTATAAAATCGCTCACTGCGCGGTCGAGCACGTCATTTACCAGGACGTGGTCATATTCATCCGCGTGTGAAAGTTCTTCCTCGGCATTGCGTATGCGCAGAGCCTGCTCGGCGGCGCTTTCGCTGCCGCGCCCCTTCAGGCGTCTGATAAGTTCTTCCATCGACGGCGGCTTCACGAATATCGTGACAGCCTCCGGCATCTTTTCTTTTACGAGCTTTGCGCCCTGTACGTCGATCTCAAGGACTATATCGCTTCCTTCGTTTAGCGCGCTTTCGACCGTCTGCCTGAGCGTGCCGTAGAGATGTCCGTGTACGTCTGCATATTCCAGAAATTCCGCTGCGTCGATCCTCCGGCGGAACTCATCTTCACTGATAAAGTAATAGGTCTCGCCTTCCCTGTCGATTCCCGGACGCGGCGCTCTTGTTGTACAGGATACCGAAAATTTCATTCCAGGCAGTTTTGTTATTGCGTTTTTCAATATAGTTCCTTTGCCTACTCCTGCGGGGCCTGAAAAAACATAAAGCTTGCCTTTCATCTTCACTCTGCCTTCTGATCTTCGTCTTCGTTCTCAAAACGGGCGGCAATGGTCTCCGGCTGTATCGCTGAAAGTATCACGTGCCGGCTGTCCATTATCAGTATCGACCTCGTCTTGCGTCCCTGTGTCGCGTCTACTAAAAGACCGGCCTCCCGGGCCTCATCCTTCAGCCTGCGCACCGGAGCGGAGTCAGGGTCGATCACCGCGACTATGCGCTCCGCCACCGCTATATTTCCGAAACCTATATGAACAAGTTTGTAAGGCATATTATTCAAGATTCTGTATCTGTTCGCGTATGCGTTCAAGGCAGGCTTTTGCATCTACCGCAAGCCACCTGATCTCCGCATCGGCTATCTTGGAATCGAGGGTATTGACTTCTCTGTTCATCTCCTGGACAAGGAAATCGAGCTTGCGCCCGGTGCTTTCGTCAGAATCGCCCGTTTCGCGGAATTTTGCTATATGGCTCTTAAGGCGCGCAAGTTCTTCGGAAACATCCCATTTGTCCGTAAGAAGCACTATCTCCTGCATATAGCGAGAGTCTTCGAGTGCGCCTCCGGCCTTTTCCAGCGTCTCGCAGACACGGGCTTTCAGAGCTTCAAAAGCTGCGTCGCGCGTAGGGAGCCAGCGTTTTTCTATCTCAAACGTGATCTTCTCCAGATCGTCCACATGTCCCAGCACTTCTTCACAGAGGTGCGCCCCTTCGGTCTCACGCATCTTCTGCCAGGAAGCGGCGGCGGCGGCAAGCAGCTCTTCGAATACAGCTTCGAGGCTCTGTGCTTCCTTCTCTTCGTCAAAGCGCGGCATATCAAGCACACCGGGGTACTGGACGACTCTTTCCAGATCGATGGTAAGGGGCAGGGCAAGCCCCCTGCGTATCTCCGTCAGTTCATTGCAGTATGAAAGAAGGATATCTTTATTAATGCCTCCGATGCGGTACTGCTGTGCCCAAAGCACTTCCATGCGCATCTGCACCTTGCCGCGCCTGAAAAGTTTTCTCATACGCTGATGGAACCACGGCTCCCATGACGCGAATTCGCGCGGCAGACGCACCGTGATCTCCTGATAGCGGTGATTCACGCTCGACAGCTCCATGCTGATGGTGCCGTAGGAAGACTGTATCTGTGAACGGGAGAACCCCGTCATGCTTACATACATGCTTATTACCCCTTCGCAAAATATAATGCGCGCATGCGTCCAAAAAACAGCAGATGCAGCGTACCGATTCTATTATGATATATCTTTTTGCGGCTCCGCGGCAACCGATTCGGCAAATAAACTTTTTATTTCATCAAGCAGTTCCGAAAGTCCGTTCCCGTCTAAGGCGCATGTACAGACCGGACGCTCCCCGCGCGCCCGGAACTCCGCAGCAGCAAGCAGTGCGCCGTCGGCACACTTGTCAGTCTTGTTCAGCACTACGATCCTCGGCACATTTTCTGCTCCGAGCCCGCGCAGCGTATCCAGCACTATATCAAAGGCCGAAGATGGGTCTTCAGCAGATGCGTCAAGCACTATGAGCAGTATGTCCGCGTATGCCGCTTCTTCCAGCGTTGCGCGGAAGGCGGCAATAAGCTCCGGAGGAAGTTTGCGTATAAAGCCTACCGTGTCGGAAAGCAGGAAATAACCGCTGCCGTCGCGATATGTTATCTTCCTTGCTACAGTATCGAGGGTAGAAAAGAGCTGGTCTTTGGAAAGGATCCCTGCGTCTTTGGAAAGAGTCTTCAGAAGCGTGGATTTTCCGCTGTTAGTATAGCCCACGAGTGCAGCCACAGGCACGCTGGCGCGCTTTCTGCGGTCGCGTCGCTCACCGCGGCGCCTGCGTACATCCTCAAGGCTCTTCTCGATGCTTTTTATGCGTCTGTCCAGCTTTCTGCGGTGGCGTTCAAATTCGGTCTCTCCGGGGCCGCGGGTGCCTATCCCGCCTCCTGTGCGGGACATCTGGTGTCCGAGCCCTTTAAGGCTGGGGATCTCATACCTGTACTGTGCGAGCTCGACCTGCAGCTTGGCCTCCGCAGTGACGGCACGGCGTTCAAATATCTTCATTATGACGAACGCGCGGTCCCAGACAGTAAGTGAAGTCAGCTTCTGCAGATTGCTCTTCTGCGTCGGCGTAAGAAAATCATCCACGACAAGATGAGTGACGCCGACGGGCAGAGCGTACTCCTTTATCTCAAGCGCCTTGCCGGCGCCGAGAAAATAAGCGGGATCGGGAGCCCGGCGCTTCTGCACGACGCGTGCTTCGACAGGAACATTTATATTGCCGAGCAGCATCACAAGCTCGTCAAGTGAAAGTCCGGCATCGTCATCTCCGCACGATACCGCGGCTATAACAGCTTTCTTCTGTTTCAGCGAAAGATCAGCGTTCTGCCGTTTCTGCCTGCTCAACGCCTGTTCTGCTCCATGAACTCACCGGCAAGCGAAGCTATCACATCAGTAACGGCTTCAGCGTCCATATCCGAGCTGTCAAGTATTATACAGCCGGGGGCAGGACGCAGAGGAGCTATCTCTCTCGTCATATCATAATGGTCGCGTTCGTTTACTTCCTTCAGGACCACGTCGTAGTCGGCCTCTTCACCCTTTGCCCTGCGCTCAAGACAGCGCCTGCGCGCACGTTCTTCGGCGGAAGCGGTAAGGAAGATCTTGAGCTCAGCGTCCGGGAAAACGACCGTTCCCATATCACGGCCGTCCGCTACGAGTCCGTTTGCCGCCTGTGCGCGCTGAATGGATATAAGCGCTTCGCGCACCTCGCCCCGCGCCGCATAAGCAGATACTATCCTGTCGACCTCGGGGGTCCTTATCGCCTTTGTGACATCCTCGCCGCAAGCGGTGATTCTGCCGTCGGGGAGAAGTTCGATATCGATCGAAGAGAGGGCCCCGGTTATACGCTCCCCCTCTTCCGGTGCGATGCCGGCCTGCTTCAGCTTCAGTGCTGCCGCGCGGTAGAGCGCCCCGGTATCAAGATAAGGCAGCCCGATGCGAGCCGCAGCAGCGCGCGCCACTGTGCTCTTGCCGGCGCCGGCAGGTCCGTCTATCGTTACGACTATATTTTTAGTTCCTTCCGTCATGATCAGCCTCCGTTCGGCAGCTCACATATGATCGATCAAAACCGGACGCATCTGTTTACGCCGGCGCTGTTTTATGCGATAAGTCAATAATTACTTTGCTGCAAGCCCTATAATATCGGAAAGCCTGTTCTTTCCGTAGCTTGCGATAAGCGGCGGCAGACCGTCACAGATCGTCTTGCCGGCGTTGACGTCTGCGAAAAACGCGCTTCCCGCTTCAACGGCCGATGCGCCTGCAAGCATCATGCCGGCGCAGTCGGATGCAGTCCTCACTCCGCCGCAGCCTACTACCGGTATTTTGACCGCAGCTGCCGCCTGCCAGACGACACGAAGCGCAAGCGGGAAGACAGCTGGCCCCGAAAGCCCTGCCACGACACGGTCAAAGACAGGCTTTCCGGAAGCCATGTCTATCGCCATGCCAAGCCAGGTATTTGAGCAGACAAGAGCGTCGGCGCCTTCAGCCTCCACAGCCCTTGCAACCGCTGCCGGGTCAGCCGTCTGCGGCGTCATCTTCACCCACAGAGGCCTGTTCCATACCTTTCTTGCCGCGGCAGTTGCTTCTGCAGCTGAGATACAGCTCATGCCCCATGCCATTCCGTCTCCGTCCGCATTGGGGCAGGATATGTTCAGTTCCGCGGCAGCTATGCCGTCTGCGTCCTTAAGTATGCGCAGAGTTTCCTGCGTGTCAGCGGCTGCTTCCATAACTACATTTGCAATTACCGGAACAGGACAGTTTTTTACAAGTTTTGAGTAGTTTTCTATGAATTTTTTAACACCGATATTCTGCAGACCTATACTGTTGAGCACGCCTGCCGCTGTCTCCCACAGACGTATGCCGCGGTTCCCCCGCCTTGGAGCAAGGCTTATCGCCTTGGTGCAGACCGCTCCGATGCCTTCAAGCTTTTCGCCGCTCCAAAACTCCTCTGAATAGGGCCAGACGCCGGAAGCCGCTATCACAGGGCTTTTCAGTTCCACTGTCCCTACCTTTGCAGATATGTCAATTGTCATGCAGGTCCACCTCATCCGCACGGAAGAGCGCCCGGTCCACGCATACGCGCTTCGGCCCGCCGGAGGTCTCTACCACGCATCCCATGCATCCGCCGAAACCGCACGCCATCCTCTTCTCAAGAATGTAATAAAGATGCTCCGGCGTGCTTTCGTAAAAGCGCCGCATCGCCTCAAAGAAGCCTGCGGGGCCGCAGCACCACAGTTCTTTCTCCGCGGAAAGCGGGCGGGGCAGCACGGCAAACATCGAATCCCCGCGTCCGAACGAGCCGTCGTCGGTATATATCTCCGCGTCCGGATAAAGGCTTAAGATCTTATCGGCGAAAGCTTCATATCCGCGCCCGGGGACGCCTATAAAAAGCCTCGCACTCTTTCCGCGCTCTTTCTTTTTAAGCAGCACGGCGCCGGTACCTACCCCGCCGGCCGCAAGTATCAGCTCTTTTGCTCCTTCCGGGTACGGAGCCCCGGTAAAAGCGCGCACTTTAAGCCGCTCTCCGGCCTTTACGGCGGAAAGCACAGCCGTTCCGTGCCCGACGACCATATAGCAGACCGATATCCTTCCTTTTTCTGTATCTGCGTCGGCTACCGCAAAAGGACGCCCGAGCATATGGTCGTTTCCGTCAGACGGATAAACAAAAACACAGTTCCCTGAACGTGCACGGGACGCCAGTTCAGGCGCGTCAAAAGACATCCAGAATATCTTGTTCGTAAGCTTTATATTTTCGGCAACAGTAAGGATATGATCGTTTAATGAGCTCGGCCCGCAGCCGTATCCTCCCACCGTTATCCCCCGCTTTCACATACCCGGATTTGCTGATAAAATATATCAGCTTATATAAAGCTATTTTACCATTTATGAGCCACTGCGATGGGAGGCATACAGATGAATTTCAGGTACCTGCTGAAAGCTGCCCTCGGTGAAGAACCCTGCGACACTTTATTTACCAACGCCAGATTCGCCAATCTTTACACTATGGAATTGGAAAAAGGCAGCATAGCCGTAAAGGACGGCATCATAGTCGGAATAGGCAAAGACGTCGAAGCGAAAGAAATAATCGACTGCAGCGGAAAAGTCCTGGTTCCCGGTTTCATTGAAGGACATATGCACGTTGAGAGCACATTTATGACGCCGCGCACGCTTGCCGCGGTGATATCCCCGCTGGGGACCACCACAGTCATGCCTGATCCGCATGAGATAGCAAACACCTGCGGTGTCGAAGGCATACGTTTCATGCAGCGCGAAAGCGAGGGGCTGCCGGTAGATTTTTATTACGGAGCGCCTTCATGTGTCCCCGCCTCCGAGTTTGAAACACCGTTTGAACATATCGAGGCCAATGAAATAGAACAACTGCTCCGTGAAGGCGTCTGCAGCCATCTGGGAGAAGTTATGAACTACCCCGGGATCATATCCGGCAGCGAAAAACCCTGGGCAAAGCTTGAAGCGGCAGAAGGCTATATAAAAACAGGTCATGCGCCGGGCGTGAGCGGAGAATTCCTGTCAGCTTATCTGCTGGGCAATATAACCTCAGACCATGAATGCAGCAGCGTGGAAGAGGCTATGGAGAAGATGCGCCGCGGCATGTATATAATGATACGTCAGGGCGCCACAGCCAGGAACCTTGAAGACCTCGCTCCGATACTTGCGGAACATCCCGAATATGCGATGCGCTGCCTTGCGGTAAGCGATGACACGACGCCGGATTATATTGCGGAAAGAGGGCACATGGACGGCGCTCTGCGTGAAATGATAGGCTTCGGCGTTTCCCCGCTCTGCGCTCTGCGCACGATGACGCTTACGCCGGCGGAATATTTCAGGCTCGATGACAGAGGGGCCATAGCGCCTGCAAAGACAGCTGACATCGTAATGCTTGACAACCTCAGAAGCTGCAACGTGCTGAAGGTATGGAAAAGAGGAAAGCTTGCGGCAGAAAACGGAAAATGCATTGAAGAAATAAAAGGAGCGGTAAGATCGCCGCTGCCGGGCTATACACTCGGCACACGCACGCCCACCGCGGAAGAGCTGGAAGTCAAAGCCGATCCTGCCGGGAAGAAAATAAATGTTATAGGCATAATCCCCGGTCAGGTGGTCACGAAGACCCTCAAACTTGTGCCGTCGGAGGAAAACGGCCTGGTCTGCGCCGACGCCGTCAGGAACCTTGCCAAGATGGTCGTGGTCGAAAAGAACAGGGGCACAGGACGCACCGCGATAGGCTTCCTGCAGGGGCTCGGGCTCAGACAGGGCGCTATAGCTTCATCCGTGGCTCATGACGCGCACAATTACACATGTATCGGAATGGACGATATATCGATGGCAGCAGCCCTGCGCGAGCTGTCCCGCATAAAAGGCGGCATCGTGCTTACCGAGGGAGAGAAGATCTTAGCGGAACTTGAACTTCCTGTAGGAGGACTTATGAGCCTGCTCTCCGCCGAAGAGATAAAAAAGAAAACGGCGGAACTCGCTGCTGCGCGCGATTACCTCGGCAGTGAGAACAGCAACGCTTTCATGTACCTGAGCTTCATGTCGCTCTCTGTCATACCGGAGCTGAAGCTTACAGACAAAGGCTACTGCGACATAACAAAACCAGACGGCATTATCCCGCTCTTTACAGACTGACGCTGCATAACCGCCGGCTAAGCCGGCGGTTATGTTTTTGTCATTCATGCATCACCGAAGGTCCTGCGCCGCGGCACAGCCCCCGGTATCAGGCACATGCAAGACCCTCTTTTTCGGCACGTTACAACGCTTTTTGCTTTCAACGCGTGATGTCTGAAGGTCACAAAGTTATTTTTCATATTGACATGAGTGATTTTTCAGATATAATTTGTCCTGTGCTTCGGCAGAGGCAGTGGACGTGCGCCTGTAGCTCAGCTGGATAGAGCAACTGCCTTCTAAGCAGTGGGCCGGGGGTTCGAGTCCCTTCAGGCGCGCCACTTTACGG
>JAEEYY010000138.1 GCA_016288355.1 Synergistes sp. | reverse complement strand
TTGAAGCGGGTCGGGAATATACCCTCCGCGGATGGCTTTACGACCAGATAAACGGCGGTGATCTGCTGACAGGCGGGACAAAAGTATACCCTGTTTCCGCTGAAGTCACATTTATGCCGACTTCGTCTTCCGGATCCTTAGAGCTAAGATTCACGTTTGACAGTACGCTTCTTGCCGGAAAAATCATTGTTGCAGCCGAAGAACTGCTGACAGACGGTGTGACTGTTGCCGAGCATCTTGTCGTTGACGACTGGGATCAGATGATCTTCATTCCGAAAATGACGCCGGCACTCAAGGAAAAAAATCCCGAACCGGATAATATCGAAACCACAAACGTACTGATCAACGACACAGTCTCCTTCAGTGTTTTATTACCCGGCCGGGAGTATTGCCTTCGTGGCATACTTCTCAATAAGACTACGAAAGAGCCCATTCTGATCGACGGCGAAGAAGTTACCGATGAGCGGTACTTTATCTCGACAGGATCAGAGCCTAAGATTTCCCTGTCTTTCATTTTTGACGCCGCGCCTTTCGCCGGAACCGAGATCGTCGTGGCTGAGACGCTGTATTACAACGGGATCATAATAGCCGCGCATGATGAGATAACAGAGGAGGATCCGTCGATCAGTCTTCTGACCGGCGACTGATGAAAAATGCTGCGCCCTTACAGTCAGTACGCTCGTTGTTTTCTCACAAAAAAGACGTCCCTGTTTACAGAAGGGACGTCTCCTTATATTTTCGCTTTGCGCAGCCTACTCTTCTCTCTCCTTCCGGTTTTTCTTCACGATCCCGAAGACCGCGACGCCGAGGCCGATCAGGAAAACGACCGCCGCCGCGATAAAGTAAGGCAGGGTGTCCGTACCCAGCAGGTAGCCGTACAGGCCCGTATAGGTCTTGCCGCTCGGCACGGTCGTCGCCCAGGGGTGAATGATCGACATGATCACGAAGAAAACCATTACGAGGAAAGCCAGGGAAGTGATCATCATGCCCAGGCTGATAATCATCCACCTCTTCTCCTGTGCGGGATCCTTCGCCGCAAAGACGATGGGCTGAGTCTGTTCTTCCTTCTTCTCTTCCTTTTCTTTCACCGGCGGCTCCTCGCCCTTTAACAGGTAGTCAGTAGATATCCCGAAGAACTCGCAGAGCGAGATGACGTATTCAATATCCGGAGAGGACTGGCCCAGCTCCCACTTGGAGATGGTCTGTCTGGTCAGGGTCAGCTGCTCCGCCAGATCTTCCTGCGAAAGGCCTCTGCTCTTCCGTAATTCCGCTAATCTTTCACCGATCGTCATGGTGCATCCTCCTTGTTTCGGCCGGGTGCTTTTCCACGTTCCGGGGCCGGCCGTCTGTTTTTCATGAGGCAAATCTATCAGTTTCGTCCGTTGCACACCACCAATTGGCGCAGGAACTTCCGCAACGGGGCGTTGCATTTGCAAATTTCTGGTAAAAATTCGGTATTTGGCCGGAAATTGTTTCCTTTTCCGTCCGGATCCTCAGATCCTTCGGATCAGGCCGGCCAGCAGGGCGCCGCGAGGGATCAGCTCGGAGATGACCATATATTCTTCCGAACTGTGCTGGCCGGAGCCGCTCGAGCCGAGGCCGTCCAGCACCGGTATGCCCATATCGGCCACGTAGTTGCCGTCCGAAACGCCGCCCCGGATCGGCGCTTCTCCGACCGGAAAACCCAGTTCCTCCCCGATCTGCTGCGCCAAACGGACCAGTTCCCGCGTCTTCGCCGTCGGCTCCATCGGCGGAAAGCCGGGCCTGAAATCAAAGCTCGCCTCGGCCCCCGGCAGGACAGGCCTGCGCGCTTCTATCTGCTCCCGGACCCATTCACAGTCCTCCTTTTGGGGATAGCGCATGCAGACGGCCGCCTCGGCACGGTCGCTGACCACGTTGTAGCGGGTCCCGCCGTTTATCAGGGTCACGCTGAGCGTAGTGTTCCGTTCCGGGCTGGTCAGTCCTTCCAGAAACAGGATCTGGTGCGCGAGTTCGAGATTCGCGTTGATCCCGTCCTGCGGCGCACTGCCCGCATGCGACGCTCTGCCCGTGCAGCGGACTTTGATCATGACTTCGCCTTTGCGGGCCGTTACGATCCGGACCGGCCCCTCCAGACCGGTCTCCGCCAGCAGGCAGGCGCAGCTGTCCCTGGCTTCCTGCATGATGATCTCCCGGGAGCCGGGCGAATCGATCTCCTCGTCGCCGTTGTGCACGACGGCGATCCGCTTGTTCAGCGGGATCCCCAGCTCCTTCAGCGCCTTGAGCGCCCAGATGATCAGGACGTCGCCGCCCTTCATATCGATCACGCCGGGTCCGTACATCTTTCCGCCCTCCCGCCGGATGGGCAGGGAACCGAGCGGATGGACCGTATCGAAGTGGCCGAGCAGCATCAGCTTTTTCTCCCCTTTGCCCAGACGCAGCCGCAGGCAGTTCCCGCTCTTTTCGCGGGGGATCACTTCAGGCGTTTCACCCAGCCGCTTCTGATAGAGCGCGCGCAGGACTTCGGCGCAGGCATCGACGGCCGCCTTGTCCGTGGACGGCGACTCCGCCTTTACCAGCGTAAGAATATCTTCCAGGATCTCTTCCTCATGCTCCTTCAGATAGGAATAGATCTTCTGTTCCGTATGATCCTTCATGTCCGTATTCCCGTCTTTCCGCTTCCGGTTTCCGTCCCGCTGGGCGGACCGTTCTGCGGATAGTATTGTAGCACAGCGAAGAGCCGCTGGCAAACGGACAGCGGAAACAATATTTTTATTCAGCTTTTTTGTTTTTTATATTGACACTCGTCAAATAAGATCGTATATTTGTTTCGACAGATGTCTAATTATATTTCAAATTGGAGATTGGAGGTTTAGAAAAATGGATTTTCAGGAAAGATACAGACAGGTCCTTGCGGAGGAATCGGCAAAGCACCGGGAAGCGGCGGCTCAGGCCAGATCCCGGGGCGATGAAAGAACGCATTCCGTAGAGCTGATGCAGGCCAGCATGCTGGGCCCGATGCTGGAGCAGCTGGGAAAGGTGGAGCATGAAAAGATCCGTCCCGGCCTCCTGCAGAAAGAGATCGACTTTATGCTCGGCGAGCAGAAGCGCTATGAAGCGATGAACGATTACGACCAGGCCGACCGCTGGCGCCTCAAGGCGGAAACGGCCCGTTTCGCGCTTCAGGCGCTTCGGACGCTGGAAGCGGAGCAGGCTCCGGAGGCAAAAGCATGAAGAACGACGCCCTGATGATCTTCAAGGTCCTGGCCGACGATACGCGCCTTCGCATCCTGCAGGCGCTGCGGGAAAAGGACATGTACGTGGAGCTTCTGTCCGAGCGGCTGAGTCTGACGCCGCCGACCATCTCCTTTCATTTAAAAAAACTGCAGGACGCCGGACTTGTAGACGCGCGGCGCGAGCAGTATTATATCGTTTATTCGCTGCGGAAGGAGGCGTTCGGGATCTCCCTGTCCGAGCTTCTCTTCTCTGCCGAGGATTCGAAGGCCGCCGAGGATCTCCGCGAGGAGCAGTACCGGCGGAAGGTCTTAAAGAGCTTCATGCCGGACGGCTGTTGCAAAGCCCTGCCCGCGCAGATCAAAAAGCGGATGATCATCTACGAGGAGATCTTCCGGCGCTTTGATCCTTCGCGCAGCTATACCGAGCCGGAGGTCAATGAAGTGATCGGACAGGTGCATGAGGATTTCTGCAGCGTCCGGCGGGATTTCATCGGCCTCGGCTGGATGCA
>JAEEYY010000137.1 GCA_016288355.1 Synergistes sp. | reverse complement strand
CGGCTGCAACAGCATAACGGCTACCAGATACGGCCTTAAGCTTGCCGACTACTTCATAACGGAAGCCGGATTTGCCGCAGACCTCGGCGCGGAAAAGTTCCTCGACATCAAGTGCCGCGTTGCGGGCTTAAAGCCGTCGGCTGTAGTGATAGTGGCCACGATAAGGGCCCTTAAGATGCACGGCGGCGTGAAGAAGGAAGACCTCGCAAAGAAAGACCTTAAAGCGCTGGAAGCGGGCATCCCGAACCTTGAAAAGCATGTGGAGAACATGCTCTCCTACGGGCTCCCGGTCGTCGTGGCGATCAACGCGTTCCCGACAGATACAGAAGAAGAGCTGAGCTTCATACAGGAAAAATGCGCGGGTCTCGGCGTGCCCGTAGTAGAATCCGACATTTGGGCTAAAGGCGGCGCCGGTGGCACGGCTCTTGCAGAAAAAGTCATCGAGGCCTGCGAAAAGCCGAACAGCTTCCATTACCTCTATGAGACAGAGCTTTCCCCGAAGGAAAAGATCGAAAAAATAGCTAAGGATATCTACGGCGCGGACGGCGTCGTCTATACTGATAAGGCGGAAAGGACCTGCAGGAGATTCACGCTCTGGGCAAGGACGGACTTCTTGTCTGCATGGCGAAGACCCAGGCCTCGATATCCGACGATCCCAATAAGAAGGGGCGCCCGACAAACTATAAGCTGACGGTCAGGGAAGTGCGCCTTTCAGCGGGCGCCGGCTTCATAATCCCGATAACCGGCTCGATAATGACGATGCCCGGTCTTCCGAAGCGTCCGGCAGCGTGCAGTATCGACGTAGACGAAAGCGGCAGAGTCTCCGGGCTCTTCTGATACTGCGCCGGCAGCGGGCACAGAGATAAACAGCAAAGCCGCAGGCATGGCCTGCGGCTTTGCTTATCTGCTTATGGGTCAGCATTATCTGACTCTTACGTTTAATTTCTTTTCAGCACTCCGCCTTCTACTCCGGATGTGGCAAATGCACGGTAGCGGCTGAGGAACGGGCTGTCGACAGGCTGCTCTGCGGGGCGGAATTTTTTGCGGCGCTCTTCCAGCACATCTTCTGAAACGAGCAGGTCCAGGCGCTTTTCCGGAATATTTATAGAAATGATATCCCCTTCTTCGACTAAGCCTATAGGTCCGCCTACCGCAGCTTCAGGCGATACGTGTCCGATAGCCGCGCCGCGTGTTGCTCCGGAGAATCTGCCGTCCGTTATCAGAGCGACGGTCTCACCCTTCCCCTGTCCCATTATCGCGGAGGTCGGGGTAAGCATCTCGCGCATGCCGGGGCCGCCTTTCGGCCCTTCGTAACGGATGACTACGACGTCGCCGTCGTTGATCCGGTTTGCCATTATCGCGGCGCTTGCCGCCTCTTCTGAGTCAAATACGCGGGCAGGTCCCTTGTGGACGAGCATCTCCGGCGCTACCGCGGACTGCTTGACTATGCCGCCCAGCGGAGCAAGCGTGCCCTTTATGAAAGCGAGCCCGCCCTCCTTGTGATGCGGTCTGTCCATCGGGCGTATAACTTCGGTGTCGGCGACCGAGGCTCCCGCGACATTTTCTGCAGTGGTCATGCCGGTAACGGTGATCGTTTCGCCCTTTATCATGCCGGCCTTAAGGAGCTGCGCCATCAGCGCGGGGACTCCGCCTGCGCGCCACAGATCCTCTATATGGTGCGCGCCTCCGGGGCTCATCGAGCAGAGATGCGGGACTACAGCCCCCAGTTCGTTGAAGATATCGAGCTTCAGTTCAAGCCCCGCCGCCCATGCGATGGCCGGAAGGTGCAGCGAGGTGTTCGTTGAGCCGCCGAGTGCGAGGTCGACTGCGACGGCATTTCTGAACGCGTCCGCCGTGAGTATGTCACGCGGACGTATATTCTTCTCTACGAGATTCATCACGGCACGCCCTGCGTCCTTTGCGAGGCGCACTCTGCCTGCGTGTACGGCCGGTATCGTGCCGTTTCCGGGAAGCGCAAGCCCGAGAGCCTCCATCATGCAGTTCATCGTGTTCGCGGTGAACATCCCGGAGCAGGAGCCGCATCCGGGGCAGGCGTTGTCTTCGATATCGGCAAGGCCTTTATCGTCGATCTTTCCAGCGCTGCGCATACCGACTCCTTCGAATACGCTGTTTAAATCAAGAGTTTTTCCCTTGTGCTGCCCGGCGAGCATCGGGCCTCCGGAGACGACCACGGACGGCAGATTAAGTTCTGCGGCTGCCATAGCCATACCGGGCACTATCTTGTCGCAGTTCGGTATCAGCACGAGCCCGTCGAATGCGTGCGCACGCGACATTATCTCGACGGAGTCCATTATCACTTCGCGGCTCGGAAGCGAGAACTTCATTCCTTCGTGGTTCATCGCGATGCCGTCGCATACCCCGATCACCGGAAATTCTATCGGAAGGCCGCCGGCCGCGTAGATGCCGGCCTTTACCGCTTCGGTTATCGTACGGAGATGCACATGCCCCGGTATTATCGCGTTGTAAGCGTTTGCCACGCCTATCCAAGGGCGGTCTATCTCCCAGTCTGTGTATCCGGCAGCTTTCAAAAGAGAACGGTGAGGGCTGCGCAGGTAACCTTTTTTTGCTTTGTCGCTGTTCATGCTTTCACATTCACTCCTTATGCCGTTACCATCTCATCCAGCGAGTTGCCGGGATATACCATGGGCATTATAAGAGCCCCCTGCGGAATCCTTATGTCGACGAGCGCCGGCCCCGGCTCCGCAAGGGCCTTTTCAAGCGCCGGGCGCAGATCTTCGGTCGTAGACGCGGAGAAACCCGCGACTCCCATGGCTTCAGCCAGCTTCACAAAATCCGGCGAGCGGCTGTATATCGTATGCGAATACCTGTGATTGTAAAAGAACTGCTGCCACTGGCGCACGTTGCCGAGGCAGACATTGTTCAGCAGGATCACCTTTACCGGAAGATTGTACCTGGCGCAGGTGTCCAGCTCCTGTATATTCATCATAAGGCTTCCGTCTCCGGCGATGCAGCATACCGGCTGGCCGCTGCATACGAACGCGGCTCCTATCGCCGCAGGGAAGCCGAAGCCCATCGTGCCGAGTCCGCCTGACGTTATAAAGCGGCGCGGAGCTTCGACGCGCAGATGCTGTGCCGTCCACATCTGGTTCTGTCCTACTTCTGTGGTCACGACAGCTTTGCCGCCCGTAAGCTCGCGCAGCGTTTCCAGAACCTGCCAGGGAGCTATCTCGTTCCCGTATTCGCTGTGAGGCATCGGTTCCTTTATGCGTATCTCGGCGAGAAGTCTGTTCCATTCGCTGTGGTCGGCTGTTTTTTTTCTCATTGATGACGAGATCGCGTCAAGAATGCGCCCGGCGTCGCCGATGAGCCAGACGTCGCTCGATATAGCCTTGTCTATTTCGGCTTCGTCCATATCTATGTGTATTATCTTTGCGTTTTTTGCAAAATTGGCGCGCTTGCCCGTGGTGCGGTCACTGAAACGCGTGCCGATCGCGATGATAAGGTCGGCCGCCATCAGCGCTCTGTTTGCGACGGGGTGTCCGTGCATCCCGGCCATGCCGAGCGCAAGTCCGCTTTCATGCGACTCGGGGAAGGCCCCTTTGCCGAGAAGGGTCGTCGTAACGGGGATATTATATTTAAGCGCGAATGCGGTAAGCTTTTTTGCGGCTCCCGAGCATATCACGCCGCCGCCCGCGAAGATCACCGGCTTTTCGGCATGTTCTATCAGCTCCACCGCTTTGTCCAGATGTGTCACGTTGTATATGTTTTCAGGGTGATAGCCCATCAGGTTGAGATCGGATGAAAATTCGTAGTCTCCCATGCCCTTCTGCACATTGGCAGGGATGTCCACTAAAACAGGGCCGGGGCGTCCCGATGAGGCTATATAGAAAGCCTTGTGTATCGTCTGCTGAATCTGGTCGGGCGTGCGCACCTGGAAGCTGTGCTTTACCAGCGGAAGGCTTGCGCCTACTATGTCTGCTTCCTGGAAGGCGTCTGTGCCTATAAGCGTCGTCGGCACCTGACCGGTAAGCGCAACTATCGGCGACGAGTCCATGTTTGCGGTCGCAATTCCGGTCACAAGGTTTGTAGCGCCGGGGCCTGACGTTGCTATGCATACGCCGGTCTTTCCGCTTGCACGCGCGTATCCGTCCGCTGCGTGCGCGGCAGCCTGCTCGTGGCGCATCAGTATATGTTTCATCTTCGAATCGTAAAGAGCGTCATACAGATGGATGACCGTTCCGCCCGGCAGACCGAAGATCGTTGTCACGCCTTCGTCTTCCAGTGCTTTGACGACCATCTGGGCCCCGTTCATCTTCGCCATTTAAATACTCCTTCTTTAAGTCTTTGACATATGCTCCCGTTCCTCCGGCGTGCGTCCGCCGGAGGAACGGGAGCTGTTCTGTTTTATCG
>JAEEYY010000136.1 GCA_016288355.1 Synergistes sp. | reverse complement strand
AGAAACGGGGGGAAAGTAATGGATCTCAATAAGTTCTTTTGTAAAGATCGAGTATGCGCAATCTGCACTTTTATACTGGCCGTATGGGTCTTTATTACCGCAAGTAGTTTTCCAGCTTCTTTGATGGATAAGATCGGTTCGGGACTTTTCCCACAGTTCATTGCCATTGTGATTGCAATAGCATCCATTCTGCTTTTCGTGACGGCAAAACCAAAAGAAGAGGAAAAAGCATCGAGAGATGGATATATTGCACTTGCTGTTGTTGCAGGCGATGTTTTGTTCTATGTGTTGACATGGCAGGTGTTCGGCTTTATTATCAGCAACTTCCTTTTCGTTTTTATATTTGTCATGTATTTTGAAAAGCGATGGGGATTGAAAGAAAGAATTGTGCATGCGCTGATTTTTAGCTCCGCTTTCTCTTTATTCATGTATCTGTTCTTTGCGAAGCTTCTGCATATCCTTTTACCAACACTTATTCATTAAGGAGTGAAGATAATGGAAATAGTTCAATTTTTTATAAGCGGCGTTCTGGAATCGATCGCCCCAAAATCTTTACTCTACATTGCTTTTGGCGTGGTATGGGGAATTATTGGAGGCGCAACGCCAGGTATCTCAGCTTCAATCGCTATGGCACTGATTTTGCCGTTAACCTATGGAATGAGCCCGTTATTCTCTCTTCCAATGCTCGCGGCGGTTTATGTGGGAGCTGAGTATGGAGGTTCAATTCCTGCCATTCTTATTAATACACCCGGCACAGGCGCAGCTGCAGCAACAACGCTTGACGGTTATAAGCTCAATGAGAAAGGTATGGGTGGAAAGGCATTGCTTATCAGCCTGTATGCTGGAGGTATAGGAGGGCTGGTCAGTGTACTTATTATGGCGGCTTCGACAATTCCGCTTGCTCGGTTTGCCCTTCGATTTGGCCCTACTCAGTACTTTTGGCTTGCAATCATGGGCTTGTCTGTTGTTGGCAGTGTCTCCGGCGATAATCCACTAAAGGGAATTATCTCTGCGTGCATTGGCCTCCTGCTTTCGTGTGTCGGAGCAGATGGTTTCACCGGTCATCTGCGTTTTACTTTTGGCCTTGATATTCTGTATTATGGTCTTGAACTTGTTCCAGTAATGGTTGGCCTGTTTGCCATGTCTTCTACAACACGGGGGATTGTTACAGGAAAGATGTTTAAGGGAGAGACGGCAAAGGTTAAGATGACCTATCCGACCACGAAGGAATTGAGATCATTGACTCCTTTGGTTGTGATAATGGGCGCTTTAGGATGTGTGATAGGAGCACTTCCTGGAGCAGGAGCAACGATAGCTAGTTGGGTAGGTTATTCACAGGCGAAGATATTTTGCAAGAATGGACAGGAAACATTTGGAACGGGCGATGTCCGCGGAGTGGCAGCTCCTGAATCTGCAAATAATGGAGTTCCGGCTGGTGCGCTTATCCCGTTGCTGGCACTTGGAATTCCAGGATCCAATTCCACTGCAATTCTAATGTCAGGTTTTGCTATGGCAGGAATTACAACAGGACCGATGCTGTTTGTAAACAATCCTCAGATTCCTTATAAACTTATGGCGAGCATGTTTGTGGCTCAAATTATTCTGCTGGTTCTTGGGCTATTACTGATGAAACCGTTTGTCTTGATTACTGGTATGAATAAGGTAAATCTTGCTGTAGCTATCATTGCTCTTGGTGTGGTCGGAGCTTATTCTACAACAAATACTATGGCATCTGTCTGGATGTTGCTATTAGCTTCTGTTTTGGGATACATCCTGAATGTAGCAGGCTTCTCCGCACCAGCAGTAGTATTAGGCTTTGTTCTTGGCGATTTAGTAGAATTAAACTTTAGGCGAAGTATACAGCTATCGAGAGGAGATGTTTCTGTATTTTTCGAAGGAGGAATCAATATTGTACTGATACTTATTACTGGTGCTTGCCTGCTTATTCCATTTATTAAACCGGCAGTAAAAAGAATCAGGAACAAGACTCGAAATGAAAATGATAACAAAACAGTTTAGATATCGGGTTCGTGAAAGGAATAATTTATGATATTTGACTTTTCTCAGGAAGAATTTTTTGATAATCATACACACTATGTTTATACAGACAAAACAAGTGTTACGAAAGAAGAATTTCTGACCAACTATTTTTGCGGAAAAAAGCCAATTGTAAACGGACAGAAAACAATGCCGAATGGAGAACAGGATCATATCGTAAATCAGGGTGTTGTTCTGACACTGATTAACTATATGAGCCAGTTCTTTAACTGCGATCCTACTCTTGATGCAGTTCTTGAAGCCAGGAAAAAGGCTACATCCACACCGGAATTACTGCAAAAATATATTCGGGATATGTATGCTGAAGAGCATATAATCGGAACTGTACTGGACAGCGATCTCCCTATGGGCGCAAAGGAAACTCTGTGTTTCCCTTGTACTACACTTCGGCTTTATCAGTATGAAAAACCTCTGTTTTCTCTCATAGAATCAGAGGCTACTTACGACGATGTGCATGATAAAACCCTGGAGAAGATTCGGGAAGCCGTTGCGAAAGGTTTTGTTGGGTTAAAAGGTCATGTTGGAGAGCATTATGGCTTTGACCTTACTGAAGTGAATCCACAAGAGGCAAGAAGTGCTTTTCAAAAAGCCAAAGAAGGCGACAAGGATGCCACTAGAAAAGTCTATATGTCTGTTTTTTCGGATATATTGACACTGTGCGGTGATCTGGACATTCCGATTCATCTGCATACTGGCAGTACCGGTTTGGGAAAATATACTGCTGTATATGAACACGATCCGATTCTTATGGTGCCATTCATCCAGAATCCAAAATACGAAAAGACAAAATTTGTTCTCCTTCATACGGGATACCCTTTTGTAAGAAATTTAGGCATTATGGTCTTCAATCTGCCTAATGTATATATGGATATGAGTCATTCGTTGCCTTGGTGGTCGTTATCAATTACATCGATTTTTGAGGATGTGATTGCTACTGCGCCCCATGATAAAATTATGTTAGGAACCGGACAGCATTGGTATAATGAAACGGCTTGGATGGGTGCAAAAGTAGCGAAGACTTGTCTTGCCAGAATAATGGACAATCTGGTGGACATGAATCTGATTTCAAAAAAACAGGCTGAGAAAAGTGCTAGAATGATTTTGAGCGAAAACGCAAAGAGGTTATACCACCTTCAATAAATGCCTTGTTGCATTCACAGCGAGGTTGTGAAATAGTATAGTCAAAAAAACAAAGAAGGATCGAGGGTAATCAAAGCCCAAGATCCTTCTTTATCGTATGTAATCGGTCTCTTAAAGACCACTTGAAATACCGATTATTGTGTGGCACTTCTTTCTGTTATAATCGCAGAGTACCTAACCACAACAGGGCGGCTTTTCCGTGTTACGCGCGCCGCGCCCGCACCGCAGAGGATGCGCGCGTTAACATCTTCTGTACCAGGACCGAGAAGAGAATACCGCCAAGAACGTAAAGAATGAGCGTGTACGACGACCCCCGGGGCAGATAATACCACCAGATATCCGCATGGAAGGCAGACCAGTCAAAATCCGGGAAGAGGGGAGTAAATCGGCTGATACCCGCAAACACGGATCTCACCAGCAGAATACCAAGAAGATGATTCATCATAATGGAATACGTGCTGCCGGCGAGCAGATCCACGGTCCTGCTCCTCTTCGCGACCGGTTCCAGTATCGACGCCGCCCTCATGTAAAACGTGATCCCCAGCGCGCCGGTCACGATCGGCATCACAGGGCCGTCGATGAAATCGCTGCACCAGCTGGACGTATAGTCGGGCATTCTGCCGAGGCGAAGCACGATCAGCAGCTTGGCGGCAAGGATCGCGGAAAAGACCATCCAGCCCGGGATCTTCTTCGTGACGGGTTCCAGCACATGCCGGTAAAACACCCCGAATCCGAAAAACGGGAGAAGATGAAGCAGGCGGACCGCCGCCAGCATCCAGCCATGGTTATATCCCTTTATGGCGAGCTGGTTTCCGATGATCCCGAGTACGACGCACGCCGCCGCGCAAAGGTACTCCGGCGTTTTTTTCAGGAAGAGGCGAAGGGTTTTCCGGAAAAGAACGGTAAACACCTGCGCCATAAACAGCGGGACGACGAACCAGCCTGCCATGTTCCAGACAAACTGATGCCCGTCGATGAGAGGCGCAACAAGAAGATTATGGAGAGTGAACGCGCCGCCCATCTGAAATCCGAAGCGATGCAGAAGCTGCGCGATAAGGCCATAGGCAAGGTTATAAACATACAGCGGGAGGATCAGGCGCCTCAGCGTCCCGAGAATAAAGCCGACCGCGTTTTCTTCCGCGGAATCCTTATACAGATAGCCGGAGCAGAACATGAACAGCGCCACGTGCAGCCCGCCGTACGGAAACCAGTCGAACAGCAGCACGATGCCGCCGCCTCTGCAGTGGGCGAGCACGACCATGCAGATCCCGATCGCGTACAGCAGCCGGATCCGGTGATCTAAAGAATCTTTCCGAGCTGATGTTTCGGTTTCGCTTTTTTCCAAAGCCAAAGTCTTTTCAGCCATAATACCCCCCCGGTATATGTGGAATTGCCGGCAGCTTCCGGTCCGGTCTTTCCTTATTGTGCCACAGAACGGGCAAAATAGAAAGATAAAAGATCGAAGCGCCCTTTCTCGCAGCGCGTTGTCCCGCCGCGGCTGCCCGGGACAGGAACGCGGACCGGCCGGCCGAAGGAAAGCAAAGACAAATCCGCCCGCAGGTGGTATACTTACAAAAACGGAAAAAAAGGAAGCCTCTCCCATGAAATACCTTATCGCATCCGACATCCACGGCGTCGCGCCCTGCTGCGAACAGCTCCTTAAGGCCATCGAACGCGAGCAGCTAGGCAAGATCCTGCTGCTCGGGGACATCCTCTACCACGGGCCGCGGAACGGCGTGCCCGAAGGTTACGACCCGGTGAAGGTCATCGACATGCTGAACCCGCTCGCCGAGAACATCCTCTGCGTGCGCGGCAACTGCGACGCCGAGGTCGACCAGATGGTGCTGAAATTCGAGCTCATGACCGACTACATGGTGCTGCCCTTCGAGAACTGCACCGTGTTCGCGACCCACGGGCACCATTACAATACCGTAAACCCACCCCTGCTCCCGAAAAACGGCATCCTGCTGCACGGGCACACGCACGTCGCGGCGCTCGAGGAGCACGAGGGCTATGTTTATATGAACCCGGGTTCGGTGTCCCTTCCGAAACAGGGGACCCGCCGCGGCTATATGACCTTCAACGGCAGCGTCTTCCTGTGGAAGGATCTTGACGGAAACGTATACCAGAGCTATACCCCCTGACCATGGAGATCACGAAGAACCTGTACCTCATCTGCGGCGATGAGGACTATCTGCGCGAGCAGAAGAAAAAAGAGCTCCTTGCGGCGCTCCATACGGAAGGAAGCATGAACTTCAACGCCTTCTCCGGGCGGGACGCGGACTTTGACGAGGCCGCGTCGCTCGCGCGCACCCTCCCGTTCCTGGAGGAGCGGCGCGTCGTGCTGTTCGAGGACACCGGGGTCTTTAAGGCCAGAAGGGGCGGCGGGTCGGTAGAAGAGAAAGGGGCTGCCGCTCCGGAGGCTGGT
>JAEEYY010000135.1 GCA_016288355.1 Synergistes sp. | reverse complement strand
TCTTTGGAAAACGCTGGCCGGTATCACTGCGGAACGCTGCAGGGCGCGCACCTACGGCGACGTCGACGCGGCTGTGGCCTTTATAGACAGCTGCGGCGCGATCTTGGGCGCCACCGACAACGCGCTCTCATTTGCGGAGGAGATAAGAAATGCGAAATAAGATCTATGTGCTTTCCGCAGGTCCCGGAGACCCGGAAGAGCTGACGCCGGCGGTAAAAGAAGCGCTTATGCGCTCATGCGCAGCGGCAGCCGCGCCGCGCCACCGCCATCTGGCGGAGGGACACTCCAATATTATAGATATGAAGGACTTCAAAGAGACCTTCGCCGCTCTCCGCAGCGAGCTGGACAACGGTGATGTATCGGTGCTGGTCTCCGGCGACGCGGGAATCTACAGCCTGCTGCCGCTGATAAAGAAGAATTTCCAGGAAGAAGAGATCGTCGTACTGCCGGGCATAAGCTCTTTTCAGAGCTTATGTGCCAAAGCATGTGAGACATGGCAGGACGCGGTGATACTCTCCGGGCACGGACGCGGCATATCGGATGAAAAGATACTCGATACAGTCGAACATAACCGCAGCGTGATATTCTTCTGCGATGCAGACAAAAACCCTGCGTGGCTCTGTTCGCTGCTTGCGGAGGCAGGGCTCGGCGCAGTGGAAGCCGTGACCGGGGAAAGGCTGGGGGCGGCCGGCGAACGGGTACGGCGCGCCCGCGCGGACGAGCTGGCAAAAGAAAGCTTCGATCCTCTTTCCATCGTACTGCTTATAAATGAAGACTATACCGCACGCGCGGCTTTCCTGCCGCAGGACGAAGACTTTATCCGCTCCGAAGGCGTGCCTATGACGCATGAGGAGGTTCGCGCCGCGATAATTGCAAAGCTTCGGCTCACGCGTGACGACGTCCTCTGGGATATAGGCGCAGGCACCGGCTCGGTCTCTGTCGCCGCAGCCCAGATATGCGCCGCGGTGCACGCGGTCGAAGTAAATGCCGCAGCAGCGGAACTTGTGCGCAGAAATGCGGAAAAATTCCGTCTTCACAACATAAAGGTCTACGAGATGTCAGCCATGGGCGCGCTGGGCAGGCTGCCGGCGCCCGACGCGGTCTTTATAGGGGGCAGCGGGAAGGAGCTTCCCGCGATACTTGAAAGGGTTGCGTCCGCGGGCGCAGGCATACGCGTCGCAGTGTCGTCTGTGTCGATCAAAACTGCGTCTATATGCAGTTCTGTCCTCTGCGGAGATGGCTTCAGCGCGTTTGACGCGGCGCAGATATCTGTAAGCAGAGTTAAGAAAGCCGGGAACGCGCAGATATGGCAGGCAAGAAACCCGGTGACACTGTTTTCCGCGCTTACCGGCGCGGAGAAGGAGGAAAGAAAATGATACATTTTGTCGGGGCGGGCCCGGGCGCGGTGGATCTGATCACGCTGCGCGGCGCCGAACTGCTGAAAAAAGCCGGGATGATCATATATGCCGGCTCGCTTGTAAATCCGGAACTTCTGAAGTTCGCGGCAGAAGATTGTGAGATATACGACAGTGCCGGCATGACGCTCGACGAAGTTATAGAAAAGCTCAGCGCGGCTCATAAAGCCGGAAAAGACGCGGTCCGCCTGCATACCGGGGACCCGTCTGTATACGGCGCTGTCCGGGAACAGATGGACAGGCTGAAGAAGCTGGGCATACCTTACGATATCACGCCCGGCGTCAGCTCCTTCTGTGCCGCGGCGGCGGCGGCCGAGGCCGAATATACGCTGCCGTCGGTGAGCCAGACCGTGATAATAACGCGCATGGAAGGGCGCACGCCGGTGCCGGAAAAGGAAAAGATAAGGCTTCTTGCGTCGCACCATGCGTCGATGGTGCTCTTCCTTTCGGCCGGCATGCTCGAGGCGCTCTGCGCCGAGCTTATCGCCGGCGGTTACGCGCCGGATACGAAAGCGGCAATAGTAAGCCGTGCGTCCTGGCCGGACCAGCAGGTGCTGCGCGGCGTGCTTTCCGATATTCCGCGCCTTGCCGCGGAAGCCGGCATAAACAAAACGGCGCTTATCCTGGTCGGAGACTTCCTAGGCGACGAATACGAGCTTTCATGTCTTTACGACAGCCATTTCTCGCACGGCTTCAGAAAGGCTGCGCCGCAGGCATGAAGCTGCACGCGGCGGCCTTTTCCGAAAGAGGGGCGATGCTTGCGCTGAAAATAGCGCTTGCTTTCGGCGGCTCCGCCTGGGCTCCGGAAAGATATGCCGGAAACGGAGTGCTCCCCTTCGGCGCTTCCCTCGATGAGTGGACCGGCTCCCGCTTTGAGGATTCAGACGCCGTCGTTTTCGTTTCGTCATGCGGCATAGCGGTGCGCGCCGCAGCGCCGCACCTGAAGGGAAAGTGCGAAGACCCCGCTGTGGTCGTTACAGACGAACTGGGCAAAAACGTTATCTCCCTGCTTTCCGGACATATAGGCGGGGCAAACGACCTTGCGGTGCGAGTAGCGGAGATAACAGGGGGGCGTCCGGTCATCACCACCGCAACAGACGTGAACGGAATCACCCCGCCGGATTCGTGGGCCGTCAAAAACGGCTGCGTGATAGAGAACCTTCCCGCGGCAAAGCAGGTCGCGGCAGAACTGCTCTCGGGGCACAGCGTAGGGGTGGCGGTGACCGACGAACTGATAAAGACGCCATACCCTGTTACGCTCTGGCTGCGGCCGAAGGATCTTACCGTGGGCGTCGGCTGCAGGCGCGGCGTTGATCCCGATATGCTCAGCGCCTGTTTCCTTGACTTTATGAAGGACAGCGGATATTCGCCGCTTTCCGCCGCGGCTTTTGCGTCGGTCGACAAAAAGAAGGACGAGCCGGCGATAATAAAGCTCGCCGAATCTTACAAAGTGCCTTTTGAGACATTCTCCGCAGAGGAGCTGATGGCGCTGCCCGGGAACTTTACCGTTTCGCCGGCCGCCGCCGCTGCGGTAGGGACCGACAACGTCTGCGAACGCGCGGCTCTTGCCGCGTCGCGCGGCGGCTATATGGTGCGGCTCAAGACCAGATACAGCGGGATAACTTTCGCGCTGGCAAGAAAAAGGAGCATCTGACGATGTCTTTGGAGTTTAAGCTTGCGGGGCTGGACTACAGATCCGCAACTGTAGCGGTAAGAGAACGCTTCTCCTTCACTGAGAGCGGAAGGCGCGAGCTGCTGCAGTCTATCGCTCCGTATGTGGAAGAGGCGGTGCTTATCTCAACATGCAACAGGACGGAGCTTGTGGCGCTCTGCGAAGAGGATCCCGCCGATCTGCTGCGGCGCGCCCGCGGCTGCGGCGATTTCTTTTCGCTAAGCGGCGAAGCCGTAGTGGAGCGTGTCTTTGATATAGCGGCCGGGCTGCACTCCCAGATACCGCTTGAGGATCAGATACTCGGACAGATGAAAGACGCGCTCTTCGAAGCCCGGCAGGAAAAGGTCTGTGGGGCAGTTTTAGGACAGTTATTCCAGCATGCAGTAGCGACAGGCAAGGAGATTCGTGCCAAATTCAAGACGATCCCGCATGAGACGTCGGCCGCGGCCGTCGCATGCTCCGAAGCCGCGTCATTTTTCGGTTCGCTCCGCGGAGTCAGGACTCTTGTGGTAGGCAGCGGAGAAATGGGGATGACCGCAGCGGGGCTGCTTGCGGAGAAGGGCGCTTCGGTAAAAATGACGCAGCGGCGCATCCGCAAAGACGGCGCGCTGCCGCCTGCAGGCGTAAAGCTGATACCATACTCTTCGAGATATGATGCGATGAAGGAAAGCGTGCTGGTGATATGCGCCACCGCAAGCCCTCATTTTGTTCTGACCGCAGACGATTTCGCTGACGACGGCAGAAGCCGCCTTATGATAGATCTTGCGGTCCCCAGGGACATAGACCCGTCATTTTCGGATCGTCCGTCGGTAACGCTTGTCGATATGGACGGGCTTGGCTGCAGTGCGCTGCCGGACGGTTTCACGGCTGAGATAAGAAAGTATCTTGACGCAGATATCAGGCGCTTCCATGAATGGCTTGATATGCGCGAATGCATGCCATATATTGAGGACGTCTGCGCCTTCACGGAACGCGAACTGGCGCATGAACTGGGCTGTGAGAGCGAAGAAGAGGCGCAGCGCGTCAAAGAGGCGTCCCGCGCTGTGATGGGCAAACTGCTCTTCTCGCTGAAAAAAGGAGTCGATATGGATATGGCAAAGACTTGTTATCTTGCTCTGGCAAAGGCGGTGCGGCAATGATATTCGTAGTGGGACTTGGTCCGGGAGGCCCGGGCGAGATAACGCCGCGGGCAGTTTCTGCGCTTGAAAAATGTGATCTGATCATAGGATACAAAGCTTATGTTGATCTGGCCCGTCCGCTTTTCGGGGCGGATAAGGAATTTGTCGTCTCTCCGATGAAGAAAGAGCGGGATCGCTGCGAAGAGGCTCTCAGGCTCTCGCTCTCAGGACGCACGGTCGGCCTTATCTCGAGCGGGGATCCCGGAATATACGGAATGGCCGGGATAATGCTCGAAGTAGCCGGCGGCAGGACGGAAGTGGAGATCATACCGGGCATAACGGCGGCCTCAAGCGCGGCTGCGATCCTCGGGGCCCCTCTTACCTGCGACTTTGCAGTGATCAGCCTGAGCGACCTGCTGACCCCGTGGGAGACGGTAACAAAACGGCTGCGCGCGGCAGCCGAAGCGGACCTTGTGATATGCATATACAATCCGGCGAGCAACGGCCGTCCGGAGCATCTTGCACGCGCCGCGGACATACTTATGGAAACGCTGCCGGCGGATCGCCCGGCGGGCTGGGTGAGAAACGCCGGCAGAGATGAACAGAGCAGCTGTATCACGACTTTAGGCGCGCTGAAGAATCAGAAGATAGATATGTTCTGCACCGTGATAGTAGGAAATTCGGCCACGCGCGCGGCAGACGGCCGTCTTATCACGCCGCGGGGCTACAGAGACTGATATGAAAAAGAAGGTACTGCTGTTCGGCGGCACTTCGGAGGGGCGCGAGCTTGCCGGTTTCGGGCTGCCGATGATATATTCGGCCGCTACTGAATACGGAGCGGATCTGGTGCGCGGCGCGGAAAACACGGAAGTGATCGTCGGACGCATGGACGCGTCTGAGATGGAGGCCTTCATCCGCGGCGCGAATGTTGCCTGCGTGATAGACGCGACGCACCCCTATGCGCGGTGTGCCGGCGAGAATATAAGCGCCGCGTGCCGCGCCTGCGGCGTGCCGCTGATGCGCGTGGGACGCGGCGGAAGCGCTGCCGCAAGAGCCGATGTCTGCGTGGGAAGCGCAGCCGAAGCTGCCGAACATATAGAAAAAACGCAGGGCAACGTGCTGCTTACGACAGGCAGCAAAGAGCTTGAGGCTTTCTCGCGCGTGAGCTGCCGCTCCCGGCTTTTCGTGCGCGTGCTGCCAGATCCCGATGTGATAAAAAAATGCGCCGAATGCGGCTTTGACAGCGGTCATATAATAGCAATGCAGGGCCCCTTCAGCGCGGTCATGAACGAAGAGATGCTGCGCATGACCGGCGCGCGCTGGCTGGTCACGAAAGACAGCGGAACGGCCGGAGGCGTGGATGAGAAGCTGAAGGCCGCGGAAAAGTGCGGCGTTTCGGTCATTATGATAGAGCGCCCCCGCTCCGGAAAGGAACACAGCTGCGCGGAGGCGCTGCAGTGGGCAAGGCGCATCCTGGGAGCCGCCCGTCCGCCGCTCTTCCCGATGCTTACCGACATTGAGGGGCGCAAAGCGGTGATAGCGGGAGGCGGGAACATTGCGGCCCGCCGTGCGGCCACGCTGATAAAGTGCGGCGCGGATGTGACTGTCGTAAGCCCGGAATTCTGCGCGGATCTTTCCTCTCTCGGCTGCCGGCTCGTTCAGAGGAGATGGGAGGAGCAGGACCTTGAAGGCGCGTTCGCCGCAGTGGCTGCGACCGACGACAGAGATGTGAACGCCGCCGTAGGAGCCGCGGCAAAAAAACGCGGCATACCGGTGAGCGTCGCCGACTGCAGCGCCGAGTGCAGCTTCTTCTTCCCCTCGCTCGTAACAAGCGGGGAAACTGCGGTGTCGGTATCGGCAGGGGCTCTGAGCCCGGCTCTTACACGGCGGCTTGCAGACAGGCTGCGCTCGGTCTGGGACGAATGGGTAAAAGAAGAACGCTCAGCGATGGAAAACGAAGAAGAGAAGAAAAATGGCTAAAAGAGTGATACGTTTCGGAAGCAGGAAAAGCGAACTTGCGGTAAAGCAGACGCATCTGGTGATGGACGCGGTCGCCCGTGCGCACCCCGGGCTTGAGGTCGAACTGGTGACGATGGAAACGACGGGCGACAGGAATATGAAGCCCTTCTCCGAGGCCTCGGACAAGTTCGGGATAAAAGGGCTCTTCACGCAGGAGATAGAAGAAGCTCTGCGTTCCGGCGCGGTAGACGTTGCGGTCCACAGCCTGAAGGATATGCCGACCGCCGTTTCGCCGGACCTTCCGATAGTTGCAAGCCCTCTGCGCGGCGACCCGCGTGACGTCCTCGTGCTGCCGGCAAAAGGCGGCGAAGCATGGGAGAAGGGGCCTGTCGGCTGCTCGTCGGCGCGGCGCCGGCTGCAGCTTGCTGAGCTCTTCCCGGAAGCACTTACGGCTCCCGTTCGCGGCAATGTCAACACAAGGCTGCGGAAGCTTGACGCGGGGGACTATTCGGCGCTCGTGCTGGCGGCGGCGGGACTTAAGCGCCTGGGCCTTGAAAGACGCATCGCAAGATATTTTGAAACAGATGAGATCGTGCCTGCCCCCGGACAGGGCATACTTGCCTGCCAGGGACGCGCCGGCTTTGATTACAGCTTCCTTGACGTGCTGCGCGACAGAAAAACGGAAGTGTGCGGCGAAGCGGAAAGAGCCTTTTCCGCCGAGCTGGGCGGCGGCTGCACTGCTCCTGTCGGCGCATTTGCGGAAATAACAGACGATAAGATAACGATAACCGGCTTCTGCGCGGACGAGAACGGAAGCATAATGCGCGGCTCGATATGCGGCGACTGCTCAGACAGCGTGCAGCTTGCCGTCAGGCTTGCGCGGCGGCTTACCGGGAGGAACGGATAATGGAGCGCGGCAAAGGCTTTGTAGCACTGGTGGGCGCAGGCCCCGGAGACGCGGGACTTTTGACGCTGCGCGGCCGCGACCTGCTTGCTGCCGCCGACTGCGTCGTCTACGACCGACTCGTCGGCGACGGCGTGCTTGCCATGATGCCGCCGGAAGCCGAAAAAATAAGCGTCGGCAAGACCGGCGGCGGCGAGTTCGTGCCTCAGCGCGAGATAAACGAGATCCTTGTGCGGGAGGCGGAAAAGGGACGTTTCGTAGTCCGCCTTAAGGGTGGCGACCCCTTTGTGTTCGGACGCGGAGGAGAAGAGATAGAAGCGCTCAACGCAAAAGGCATTCCCTTTGAGGTCGTTCCCGGCGTCACCTCGGCGCTTGGCGGGCCGGCATGCGCGGGCATTCCTGTCACGCACAGAGGAGAGGCCCGCTCTGTCCATATAATCACGGCTCATACGAAAGAAGGGGGCATTGCCCCGCTCGATTACGCCGCTTTGGCAAAACTCGGAGGGACGCTGGTATTTTTGATGGGAGCGTCCGCGGTGCGGGAGATATGCTCTGAACTTATCCGCTCCGGCATGGCGGAAGAGACGCCCGCCGCCGCCGTAGAGAATGCAAGCACCGCGGCGCAGCGGCTGCTCTCAGGAACGCTGGGCACGCTTGCCGGTATATGCGCGGCAGAGGCGCTGCGTTCTCCGGCCCTGATAGTCGTAGGCGGGACTTCTGCTCTTGCCGGCTCATTTGCATGGAAGAGATTCCTGCCGCTTGCGGGACGCAGGATAATAGTGACGCGCCCGCGCGAAAGAGCAGGGAAGCTCTCTGCGATGCTGCGCGCGCGCGGCGCGGAAGTGGTGGAGATACCCTGCATCGCGACGCGCCGCATCAAAGCCGCGCTTCCGGATCTTTCGAAGTACGGCTGGCTGGGCTTTACGAGCGTCACCGGCGTCGAGGCTTTCTTTGCGCTGCTTGCCGAAAATGCCCGCGACATACGTTCGATCGGTACGGCAAAGGCAGCCGCTATCGGCCCCGCCACAGCGGCGGCGCTTAAAGAACGCGGCCTGATGCCCGATTATATGCCGGACGTCTACGACGGGGTTCATCTTGCGCGCGGGCTTGCATCCCTCGTGAAGGATAAGCCTCTTCTTATGCTGCGTGCGAAAGAGGGCTCAGCGGAACTTTCGCGCGAGCTGGAGGCTTGTCATATCGGATTTACAGAACTGCCGCTTTACGAGACAGTTTACGAAAGACCTGCTGTCATCCCGCAGAGCGCAGATACGGCGGTATTTACGAGCGCCTCTACGGTCAGGGGATTTAAGGCTGCAATGCCGGAACTCGATGTGGAATGCGCCTGCTGCATCGGCGTGCAGACCGCGGAGGAAGCAAAACGCGCGGGGTTCAAAAAAATAATAACAGCAAGAAAAGCGACGCTTGAAAGTCTTGCAGATGCTCTGGAGGAGAAGAACGATGATAGTACGCCCGAGAAGACTGAGAAGAAATAAGGTAATACGCGATATGGCGGCTGAGACGAGGCTGTCTCCGTCAATGCTCGTTTACCCGATATTCATACGCGAGGGTAAGGGCATAGAAGAGGATATCCCGGCAATGCCCGGGCAGAAGCGCTACAGCCCGGATACCTTTCCGCGCGCGCTCGAAGCGCTTGAAAAGAGCGGCGTAAGCTCCGTGCTGCTGTTTGGCATACCGGAACACAAGGACGAGTGCGGAAGCGAGGCGTATAACGAAAACGGCGTCGTGCAGCAGGCGCTGCGCGAAGGCAAGAAATACTTCCCCGATATCTGCTTTATAGCGGACGTCTGCCTCTGCGAGTATACGTCGCACGGCCACTGCGGCCTGCTGAAGGGCAAAGAAGTCGACAACGATCCGACGCTTGAGCTGCTTGCGCGTACCGCCCTTTCACAGGCTCAGGCCGGGGCCGACATCGTCGCTCCGTCCGACATGATGGACGGGCATGTCGCCGCTATCCGCTCGAAGCTTGACGGAGCCGGCATGGAGGATACCCTTATATTCTCCTATGCGGTGAAATACGCGTCCGCTTTCTACGGACCTTTCCGCGAAGCGGCGGGATCCGCGCCGTCTTTCGGGGACCGCAGGAGCTATCAGATGGACCCGCGAAACGTGCGCGAGGGCGTAAGAGAGGCAATGCTCGACATAGAAGAGGGCGCTGACATGATAATGGTGAAGCCGGGGCTTCCTTATCTTGACGTGCTGCGCGCAGTCAGCGAGATAAGCAGCGTGCCGGTAGGTACTTACTGTGTCAGCGGAGAATATTCGATGATAAAGGCCGCGGCGGCGAACGGGTGGCTTGACGAAAAGAGAGTCATAGCCGAGACCGCTGTATGTCTTGCACGCGCCGGAGCGGATATTATCGTGACCTATTTCGCGCCCGAGATGGCGCGCATGATGAAGGAGGGCGAACTGTAATGAGCCGCAGCGAAGAGCTTTTCACAGAGGCGCAGCGGTATATCCCCGGCGGCGTCAACAGCCCGGTGCGCGCTTTCCGCAGCGTCGGAAGCACGCCGGTATTTGCGGTGCGCGGCAGCGGCGCCTGCATTTGGGACGCGGACGGCAAAAGATACACCGATTACATAGGCTCATGGGGGCCGCTGATTCTCGGGCACGCGTTCCCTGCGGTCACCGAGGCTATATGCGATGCGGCGAAAAACGGCGCGTCCTTCGGCCTTCCGACCGAAAGGGAAGTCCGCATGGCCCGTCTTATAACGGAGCTGGTCAAAGGCGTCGAGATGGTGCGCATGGTCTCCTCCGGCACAGAGGCGGTGCTCTCCGCTGTCCGCGCGGCGCGCGGCTTTACCGGAAGAGAGCTCGTGGTAAAGTTTTCAGGCTGCTACCACGGGCATTCCGACAGCATGCTCGTAAAAGCCGGCTCCGGTCTTGCCACGGCAGGACTTCCGGACAGCGCCGGGGTCCCTGCTGCTGCGGCCGCGGGAACGGTAACCTGCGCCTACAACGATACAGAAGGAATTAAGCAGATCTTTGCCGCCCATAAAGACGGGATAGCGGCAGTGATAGTGGAACCTGTCGGCGCCAATATGGGAGTCGTGCTCCCCGCTCCCGGTTTCCTTGAGGAGCTGCGCCGCATAACGGCTGAGGCAGGCGCGCTTCTTATATTCGACGAAGTGATAACCGGCTTCCGCGTCTCGCTGAACTGCGCCTCCGGATATTTCGGCGTCACGCCGGACATGTGGACCTTCGGGAAAATAATCGGCGGAGGTCTGCCGGTCGGGGCCTACGGAGGAAGACGCGACGTAATGTCCGTCGTCGCCCCGCTCGGCCCGGTCTATCAGGCGGGGACCCTTTCCGGAAATCCTGTCGCCACGGCGGCAGGGCTTGCAACGCTTGAAACTCTGAAAAACGACAGCGGCATATACCGCGGACTTGCCGAAAAAGGGGAAAAGCTGCGCTCAGGCCTTGCTTCCGTATTCAAAAAGCACGGCATCGAAGCGGTAGTGCAGGGACTTGAGTCACTTGCCACGGTATTCTTCACCGCGTCCCCTGTCAGCTCTTACGATGACGCGAAAAAGAGCGACACGGCCAGATACGCGCGCTTCTGGAAAAGCATGGCAAAGCGCGGCATACTGCTTGCGCCGTCGCAGTTTGAAGCGCTCTTCCTTTCCGCGGCGCACAGCTTGAGCGATATCGAATATTTCATCGCAGCAGCGGACGAGGCCGCGCACGCGGGAGAGATATAGGCGAAGATGGCTGACGCGGAAAAAGGCATGGTGCATATCTATACCGGATGCGGCAAAGGCAAAAGCACCGCCGCGTTCGGCCTTGCGATGCGCTGCGCCGGAAACGGCGGCCGTGTCTTTGTGATCCAGTTCCAGAAATCGCGCCCCTGCGGGGAACTTGTAAGCGCGGCAAAGCTCGGCATAGAGGTGACCCGCTGCACGTCCGGGCGCGGAAGCGGCCGCTGTGCATCTTCCTGCCCGCTTCTGTCGGCCGCTTACGATATTTTTAAGAACAAAGACGCGGATCTCGTTATACTCGACGAGGTCATGGCCGCATTGAAGCACGGCTGTGTCGCGCTTCCCGATATGACCGCGCTGCTTTCGGCGCGTCCTTTCGGCACGGAGCTCGTCATGACGGGCAGGAATGCACCTGAGGAGCTCGTAGAGCGGGCGGATCTGGTCACCGAAATGATAAAAATAAAACATTATTACGACAAAGGCAGAGCGGCGAAGCGCGGCATAGAATTTTAGCGGGAGCCTGCCGTCTTTGGCGGCACAGGCCGCAAAGAGGTGTATATCATGAAAAAGTGCAGAGGAATTATGATACAGGGAACGTCGAGCGACGCAGGAAAAAGCTTTATCGCAACGGCGTTCTGCCGCATATTCTCAAATATGGGCTACAAAGTGTGTCCGTTCAAATCACAGAATATGTCGAATAACTCATGCGTAACGAAAAGCGGCCTTGAGATGGGACGCGCGCAGGGAGTACAGGCGGAGGCCGCAAGGGCGGAGCCCGAGGCCTATATGAATCCGATACTCCTTAAGCCGAGAAAAGACACCTCTTCCGAGATAGTTTTGATGGGGCGTGTATACGACGCCCCCTGCGACAAGAATTATTACCGTTTCTTCACGATGAGCAAGGGGATAGAAACGGTGCGCGAAGCGCTCTCGCTGATAGATGAAAAGTATGACGTGATGGTATGCGAAGGCGCGGGGAGCCCCGCTGAGGTCAACCTTAACAGCGCCGAGATCGTCAATATGCGCGTAGCAAACGAAGCGGACATCCCTGTGCTGCTCGTTGCGGACGTCGACCGCGGAGGCGCAATAGCCTCCGTCGTAGGCACCCTTGAGCTGCTCGGGCGCGACAGGGAGCGCGTGAAGGGCGTCATCTTCAATAAGTTCAGGGGCGATATATCGCTCTTTGAGGACGCGGTGAAGTTCACGGAGGAAAAGACCGGAGTGAAGGTGGTCGGCGTGATGCCGTGGCTCGAAGACGCGATCATCGAGGGCGAGGATATCCTCTCACTGAACTGGCACAGGGGGGCGGCAGCCTCTGCCGTCTCCGGGAAGCTCCGCATCGGCGTGGTAAAATTCCCGCGCGTATCGAACCATACAGACATAGAAGCGTTCCGCTTCGAGGATGACGTCGATATCGTTGATCTCACTTCTCCTTCGCGGGTATCGGGACTTGACGCGGTGCTCCTGCCGGGCACAAAAAGCACGGTGCTCGATATGAAATACCTGCTTGACTCAGGGCTCGCGGAAGCCGTACGGAACTTCTACAAAGAGGGCGGAACGGTATACGGGCTCTGCGGCGGCTATCAGATGCTCGGTGAAAAAATAGACGACAGCTTCTTCCGCGACAACGAAAGCATACCGGAGATCGAGGGGCTGGGACTTCTTCCGGCGGTGACTGTCTTCGGCGATCAAAAAACCACGGTGCGCAGCAGCGGACATACGCTGCACCCTTCTTTTGCGGAACGCATCCCGGTAGAGGGCTATCAGATACACTTCGGTGAAACGCGGATGACCGGCGCGGCAGTCGGCTTTGCTCCTCTCTTTGAGCTGGACGGAAAAAGCGACGGCATCGCGGACAGCGAGCTGCGAGCAGCCGGAAGTTATCTTCACAACGCGTTTCACAACGACCTTTTCCGCTCCGCCTGGCTCAATCTGCTGCGCAAAAGGCGCGGACTTCCGGAACGTCCGCCCGTATCCACATTTGACGCCAGGGAAGAGGCCTACGAGGCTCTTGCTGCCGAGACCTTAAAGCATCTCGACGTGGATTATGTGATCAGGCTGATGGGACTCCCGGCAGAACGGGCCGGCTGCGGGGAAATGTAGTATGGACGCGGTACACCCGAGGATAGTGATCGCCGCCGCGCGCAGCGGCAGCGGCAAAACGACCGTTACGAGCGGCATAGCCGCAGCCCTTGCGGCGCGCGGTCTGCGCGTTCATCCCTTCAAGGTAGGTCCCGACTATATCGACCCCGGCTATCTTGCCCTTGCCGCAGGCTCCCGCGCGGACAGCCTCGATTCCTGGCTCACGGGAGAGGATACGCTCAAAAAGATCTTTATTTCCGCGTCGCAGGAGTCCGATATCGCGGTCATAGAAGGCGTGATGGGGCTGTATGACGGAGGGCGCGGAGGAGTGAGCAGCACGGCGCAGATAGCGAAGCTGCTGCGCGCTCCGGTGCTGCTGGTGATAGACGTGCGCTCGATGGGAGAGAGCGCGGCCGCGGTCGCTGCCGGTTTTCGCGATCTTGACCCGGAAGTCGGCGTCTGCGGCGTGATAATAAACAGATACGGTTCGGAGAATCACAGAAGGATGGTCTGCGAAGCGGTGGAGAAGACAGGCCTTCCCGTAATAGGCGCGCTGCCCAGAAGCAGAGACGCCGAAATGCGCGAGAGGCATCTGGGTCTGCTTCCGGCGGAAGAAAGCGACGCCGGAGCCTATATCGCCGCAGTGCGGAAAATGGCAGAGGAGCATATCGACCTTGACGCTCTGCTGAAACTGGCAGGGTCGGCGCAGCCGCTTCCCGCAGAAGCGGCGCCTGAGGCCCGCGCCTGCGAAAAGGCTGTGATCGCGGTCGCGCGCGACGAGGCTTTTTCCTTCTATTACCCGGAAAGCCTTGCCGCTCTTGCCGCGGCCGGCGCCGGGATCATAAACTTCAGCCCCATGAACGATGAAAAGATACCCGAGTGCAGCGGTCTCGTGTTCGGAGGCGGCTTCCCGGAGGTCTTTGCCGAGCGGCTGGCGGCCAACAGCGCGATGAAGTCGCAGATAGCGGCTGCTGCTGCATCCGGAATGCCGATATATGCGGAATGCGGCGGTTTTATGTACCTTACGAGGGAGCTTACGGATCTGAGCGGCAAAACGCACCGCATGGCCGGGATCATCCCGATGAAATGCCGCATGAACGACTCGCTGCGCACGGTCTTTTACGTATCCGCCAGGGCTCTGTCCGACAATATAATCTCGGCGGCCGGCGTTACGCTGCGCGGGCATGAATTCCACTTCTCCAGCGCTGAAGAGGACGGCCCCGGCAGCCCGGCGTTTGAATTCACGAAAAACCGCACCGGCGAAAAATACAGCGCGGGCTACGCATACAAAAACATACTCGGTTCCTACCTGCATATCCACTTCTCGGGCTTCCCGGAAGCAGCCGCCCGCTTTGTGGAAAAATGCGCGGAATATAAAAAAAGCATATCCTGACGCGGGCGCCTGCAGCCTCCCTTATGTTTCTGTCGTCCGTTCCGTTGAGAACTTTCATAAGAATTTAGCTAAGTTCTCAACAGGATCATTGTTTTTTGTGCCCTCCAATGTATCATTATGATTGAGAAGTTGGATAATATATCAGTCAACTTTTCAACGGCATATGCTGCCGCAAAAAAATTTTTTTGACAAGCCGCGCCTTTGAGGATATAATCCTTTCGCTATGACTCAAGACAGCAGGCGTCTTATGACTTAATTTCCTGCCGAGGTCTCGCGAAGTATATTGTCTGTGCCTTTTACGCGCATATTCTATTGCTTCCGGAACCTGCTTGGGTCCGGAAGCTTTTTTTGTCGGCCCGGCCGTGGGCTCGCTTGATAAAAAGTCTTCCGGTCTATCTGTTAATCGGGAGGTGAAAACAGAAAATGCCGACACAAGCAAAACGTGAAACTATCGATATGCTGGCCGAAGCTCTGAAGAAGAGCGATGCGGTGTTCATCGCCGAATACCGCGGACTTACGGTCAAAAAGCTCAGCGAGGTCCGCAGACTTATCCGCAAGGCAGGCGGAGAGATGAAGGTCTGCAAGAACACGCTGATGCGCATAGCTCTTGACGAATGCGGAATGAAGAGAGCAGAGCAGTACGATTCAGGTCCCAACGGATACGTGCTTTCCTACGGCGACGCCGCGGCGGTAGCCAAAGCGATACGCGATTTCGCAAAAGAAAAGGGCAACGAGGCTCTCGTCATCAAAGGCGCGATCCTCGGCGGAAATCAGATCCTCAACAAGGATCAGGTATTCGCTCTGGCCGATCTTCCGTCAAAGGAAGCCCTCATCGCTCAGGTCGTTGGTACGATCGCAGCCCCGCTTCGCGGACTCGTCACCGTACTTTCCGGCCCGCAGAGGAACTTTGTCACTGTCCTCTCAAAGATCAGGGATCAGAAAGAATCCGCGGCGTAACGCCGTGCAGGAAAGCCGCTTAGCGGCGTAAAATTTTAACTTCGAAAATTATAGGAGGAAACAACAATGTCACGTGAAGAACTCATCCAGGCAATCAGCGAAATGTCCGTCCTCGAGCTTTCCGAGCTCGTAAAGGAACTCGAAGAGAAGTTTGGCGTATCCGCCGCCGCCCCGGCAATGATGATGCCGATGGCCGGCGCTGCAGCCGCCGGCGCAGCCGCCCCCGCGGAAGAAGAGAAGACCGAATTTGACGTAGTACTTGCCGACCACGGCGCAAACAAGATCGGCGTCATCAAGGTCGTCCGCGAGATCACCGGACTCGGCCTGAAAGAAGCCAAAGACATGGTCGACGGCGCCCCCAAGACAATAAAGGAAGCCGCCCCGAAGGAAGAGGCCGAAGAGATGAAGAAGAAGCTCGAAGAGGCCGGAGCAAAGGTAGAGCTGAAGTAATCACCCTGAAAAATTCAGTCTTTTATGGCGCGCCGGACGGCGCGCCTTTTTGCTGCCCGCAGGCAGCAAAAGTTTGAAGATGCTCAAAAAGCCGCTGCAGTTTTTTATTTCCGCGCGAGGCTTTCCGCCCTGTCTCTTCCGCAGTGAACCTGTATTTTGTACGTTGCTCCGGTTTTGTGATAAACTATTCAGATGTATTACAGGTTCGTTCCTGTGCGGAAGGAAGTAGTTTTATGGATGTGCATCAGCAGCTTTCGTCTTTAGGCGCTTCCGTGCTTTCGGATGCCGAAAATATATCGAACGATATGCAGGAGTGGCGGCGGGATTTTCATCAGTTCCCAGAGCTTGCGCTGGAAGAAAATCTAACGGCATCCAAAATAAAGCGTGTGCTTAAATCGATCCCCGGGATGGAAGTGTATGCCGGCTTTGCGGTGAAGACCTGCGTCATAGGTGTGCTGGGCGCTGAAAAAGAGGGCCCCGCGCTTATGCTGCGGGCCGTCATGGACGCGGACGCCGGAGACGAACAGACCGGGCTGCCCTTTTCATCTTGCGTGCCCGGCGTCTTCCATTCGGCGGGACATGACGCCGAGATGGCCTCTCTGCTGGGCGCTGCCGCCGTTCTTTCAAAATATCAGGACAGACTCAGGCAGAAGACGGTCTTTCTCTTTCAGCCCTCGGGCAGCGGACGCAGCGGCGCCAAGATCCTTACAGAAAACAACATAATAGAAAAGTTCGATATAGGAAGAGCCGCAACGGTAAGCTGGGCTCCGGATCTTGCGTACGGTGAGCTCTTCATGCGCAGAGGCGTTATGACCGCGCTTTCCGATAAGCTGCACATCGATATAAGAGGAACGACCGGTCATGCGGCGGCGCCGCATACCACTGTCGATCCTGTCATGATAGCGGCAAATATCGTGCTTACGATCCAGGCCATGCTGTCGCGTGAAGTGGACCCGCGCGAGTCGGTCGTCGTGTCTTTCGGGCAGATAGAAGCCGGCGAAGCGTACAATATAATACCCGGACAGGCAAATATCTGGGGAACGCTGCGCGCATTCGATCCCAAAGTCAGGGATTTCGTGCAGTCGAGAATAGAGACCGTTGCCCCCGCTATAGCCAAAGCGCTGCGAGGGCTTGCTTCGGTGGAATATATGCGTAATTACGCACAGGTAGAGAATAACCCCGATATGCTGGAAGATCTCCTTCGCGTCGGGGCTCCTTTTTTCGGTGAGGACGGCATCTCGATGATGGAAAGGCCCCTTCTGATGGGGGAGGATTTCTCGTTTTTCAGCCACAGTGTGCCGTCTGTCTATATGCTGCTCGGCGCCGGGCTGGAGTATCCGCTGCATCATCCGCGCTACGACGTGCCGGAAAGCATGCTTCCGCTTTCGGCGGCATGGGAGGCGTATCTTGCTCTTACTCTTTCCGTCTGACGAAAGATGCTGAGAGCCGCCTGCCTTCTGAATAACAGACGATTGGTGTGATTCGTTTGGCTAACAGACTCGATATTGTCATCAGAGACAATCTTAACAGGCTTCCCAACGAACCGTTCATATGGTGGCAGAGAACGTGGTGGAGCCGCGGAGCGTTCCTTGAATTGATAGGGGAGTGCGAGAAGAGGCTTGCCGCGAGCAATTTCAAAAAAGGACAGCGCATCGCGCTGCTTATGCCGAACAGCCCCGTTATGCTTGCCACCGCAGTTGCGGTATGGCGTCTGGGAGGGGCGGTGGCGCTTATCGACTTCCGCTCCGGATATGCTCCTCTTATAAAACAGCTTTGTCATGCCGATGTATTTGCCGCTCTGACATACCGCAGCCTCGGAGATATAGTGCCGCTGATATCGGAAGAGGGCATTCCCTGCGTAGTTATGAACCTGGATACGCTTGATGAAAATATCCCCGGACGTCCCTGCGCTCAGGAGAGCGAGGACACCGCGGTGATCTTCTATACCTCCGGCACCACAGGCGAACCCAAGGCCGTTCCGCTGACGCATGACAACCTGATGGCCTGCATAGAGGGCTGCGCCGGGCATATAGATATGATAGAGGAGGATGACGTCTTCCTGAACGCGCTGCCTAATTCGAATGTTTTCGGATTTCTCTGCGGAGCGCTCCTGCCTCTCGTAAAAGCGGCGCGGCAGGCGGTGCTCCCGTCCTTTATGCCTGTTTCCGCCTCTATGGACGCGATAAAGCATGCGGAGGTTTCGATCATACCGGCTGTGCCCACGATGGTAGCGATGATAGCTTCCGCCGTTTCGCACGGGGCCGCAGTTCCTTCTTCGCTCCGCTGCGTGCTTTCGGGGGCCGACCGTCTTTCTGCGGATATCGCAAGGAGGGCTTCAAAGATACTGGGCGTTCCGGTGCTGCAGGGCTACGGCCTTACGGAAGCATCTTCCGTCGTTGCCCTCCCGCCTACGATGTGCGAGGCAAATAATGACAGCGTCGGCACTTTGCTTTCATGTGTGGAAGCTAAAATATGCGGAGACAATGGAGAAAAACTGCCCTGCGGCAGCGAAGGCACGCTGTGGCTGCGCGGCAGCTCGATAGCGTCATGCTACTATCACAATGAAGAGCTGACAGCGGAACGTTACAGGGACGGCTGGTTCAACACCTGCGATATCGCCAGGTTTGACGAAGACGGTTATCTCTATCTGGTGGGGCGCGCAAGCGACGTTATATTT
>JAEEYY010000134.1 GCA_016288355.1 Synergistes sp. | reverse complement strand
TGCATATAAGTTTGAGCAGAGTAGATTTTCCCGAGCAGTTGCGCCCGACTATTCCCCATGATTCGCCTTTCTTTACCGTAAGGCTTACGTCCTGAAGAGCATAGAACTCCTTGAACCTTAATTCTTTTTTCGTCAGTTTGACAAAATACTCTTTCAGATTATCTATCTTTTCACTTGCAAGGTTAAAGCGCACAGACGCGTCTTTTACCTCTATCATTATCTTGTCTTCCATGCTGCTCTCCCAAAAGTGTCGTCAGATGTAAAGTATGAAGTTATCCTGTGTCTTTTTAAATACCGCGACCCCAATCGTTATAGAGATCAGCGCATAAATGATGCTTGCACAGATATTGTGCGGTGTCGGCAGCTTCCCGTACAGTATCAGAGATCTTGCCTGTTCGACATATATAAATATAGGGTTGAAGTTGACTACCAGCTCCCGTATGCTTTCAGGCAGCCGCGTGACAGGGTAGAAGATAGCGGAGAGATACATCCATGCCAGCAGAAGGGCCCTGTATATATACTCTATATCGCGGAAAAAGACTGCGGCAGCTGCAAGAAAAAATGAGATCCCAAGGCAGAATATATAAAACAGAAGTATCGTTAACGGCAGAAATACAGTATAAACGGAAGGCACCGTCTTTGTGCCGATCATAACGATCACCAGCGCCCCAAGGGAGAAAATGTAATTTACCGTAGAGCTTGTGACGCTTGCCAGCGTAAATATATATTTCGGCACATAAGTCTTTTTTAGTAATGTGGCGTTGCTTGTTATAGACCGCATCCCGGCATTTGTAGCTTCATTCATAAAGTCAAACATGGATCTTCCTATAATAAGATAAATAGGGTAGTTGACTATATCGTAGCGGAACATTCTTGCAAATACCACAGTTAGGACTATCATCATCAGGAGCGGATTCATTATGCTCCACAGATAGCCCAAAAAACTTCTTCTGTATTTGAGACGCACGTCGCGCTTTACAAGTTCCGAGAGCAGTTCCTTTCTGCTGTATACCTCTCTGAAAGACTCTATAGCGTTGCTCATGAGTTTTATATGTTCCTCTTTTTTCTGCCGCCATACGCTCCGGAATTACGAATGTTGCTGTATTTTCTCATGCTTCTTGACGCATAGAAAAACATCGCTCGGGCCGCGTCGAAGAAAGACAGCCCAACCAGCCTGTATGTCCTGTATGTCATAAGTGCCGAGCGAAATTTATTTCCGGAGCTTGATGCCCGATATACTCTGTACCGCAGAAGCGGCTGATCGAGACCGTACGCGCGTACACCGTTTCTGAGCAGAGTCAGCCAATGTGCATAGTCTTCATGCGTACCGTCTCCCGAAGGAGTATTATACAATAACAAATGTTTTTTTAACAGCACTGACGAGCAGGAGATGATGTTCTGTTTGAGGAGTCCGCTGTAGTCTATCTCCTCCGGAACGTTCATTATCCAGCCGTAGGGGATGCTGTTTTCATCAATAAAAGAAGAGCCGGTGAATGTGAAGTCGGCATTTTTTCCCGCGGCAAACTCCATCTGCTTCTGCAGTTTGTTATCTTCCCACATATCGTCTGCATCCAGGAATGCCACCCATTCGGCGCGGGCCGTCTTCAGAGCACGTTCACGCGAACGCCTTGCGCCGATGTTGGTTTCATTGCGGTAAAGCCTGATGCGCGTGTCCGCTTCTGAAAACACCGCCGCGGCTTCAACGGTATCGTCGCAGGAGCAGTCGTCAATTATTATAAGTTCCCAGTTCCGGCAGCTCTGAGATATTACCGAGCGTACCGCTTCCGAGATATATTTTCCGGCGTTGTATGCCGGCATTATCACCGATACAGCCGGTTTATCGCAGACAGGCTCCAAAGCCGACATTCCCTTCCTGTTTCCCGTGTTTTCCTCAGGCCGTAAATTAGCGGCTGCTTAAACGTTTCGGTGCGCTTTAACGCTTTAATGATAACACAGAAAACAAAAGAGTGCTTGCGCCGCGCAGAAGCAGCTCTGAAAAAGGGACGCTCTGCTGCGGCCTAAGCTTTTTTACAGCTTTTGTGCGGATATAAAAAGAAAGGGCTCATGACAGAGCCCTTTCTTTTATTGCTTATGGTCTGATACGTGCTACATCTCTCTCGGCTGGGCTTTGTAATGCGTATGGAGATATTTGTGTGACTTCTCTCCGAGCGGTTTGCCGAGCCATGTTTCGTAGAGAGCTTTGATGTCCGGGGTGTTGTGCGACTGGCGCAGTGTGTTCGCTTCGTCGTCGCGGTAGATAGCCGCGGTACGCGCTGCTCTGATCTCCGGTGTGACCGGCTGGGGCTGTCCGCCGCCGCCGATGCAGCCGCCGGGGCAGGCCATGATCTCGATGAAGTGGTAGTCCGCTTCACCGGCGCGGATCTTGTCCATCAGCACCTTGGCGTTCTTAAGCGTATGGGCGACAGCGAGCTTCACTGTGACATTCTGTCCGTTGATCGGAACGTCGACGCTGGCTTCTTTGATGCCTTCCATGCCGCGTACAGGCTTGAATACGACACCGGGAATCTCCTGGCCGTTGTTGAGTATCGCGTAGACCGTGCGTATAGCGGCTTCCATAACTCCGCCGGTGGCTCCGAATATGACCGCAGCGCCTGTCGATGTGCCGAGCGGGCTGTCATACTCTTCTTCCGGCAGGTTCTTGAAGTCGATACCGGCGTTTTTGATCATGCGGGCAAGTTCGCGCGTAGTGAGCGAAACGTCGACATCGGGGATGCCGGGGTTGCTCTGCAGCTGCGGACGTACTACCTCAGACTTCTTGGCCGTGCAGGGCATTATCGAAACGCTGAATATCTTCTCCACGGGGATGCCCTGTGTTTCGGGCCAGTAGGTCTTTGCCAGAGCGCCGAACATGCCCTGCGGCGACTTGGCGGTCGAAAGGTGCGGCAGGAGGTCGGGATACTTGATCTCGATGAAGTTGATCCAGCCCGGTGAGCAGGAGGTGATCATCGGCAGTACGCCGCCGTTCTGCACGCGGTGCAGGAACTCGCTGCCCTCTTCCATTATCGTGAGGTCGGCCGAGAAGTCTGTGTCGAATACCTTGTCGAAGCCGAGGCGGCGCAGAGCAGCGACCATCTTTCCGGTGACGATCTCGCCTGCCGGCAGGCCGAGCTCTTCACCGCGGGCCACGCGCGTGGCGGGAGCGGTCTGTACGATCGTGTAATTTTCGGGATCGCCAAGGGCCGCGAATACTTTTTCGGTGTCGTCGCGCTCGCAGATAGCGGCGGTCGGGCAAACGGCGGCGCACTGTCCGCAGTAGGAGCAGGCGACCTTGTCGAGGCCGAGGCCGAATGCCGGTTCGACTATCGTCTTGAAGCCGCGGTTCACGAACGAGTAGACGTCAAGTCCCTGACGCTCGTGGCAGGCTCTGATGCAGCGGCCGCAGAGGATGCACTTGTTGGGGTCGCGGACAAGGCTCGGGTTGCTCTCGTCTTTTACAGCCTCACGCTTCGCGCCGGTGTAGGGCACTTCGCGGACGCCGAGGTCGGCAGCGATGCGCTGCAGTTCGCAGTCATTATTCTTCTGGCAGAAGAGGCAGTCCTGCGGATGGTTTGCAAGAAGGAGCTCGACTACGGTCTTGCGCGTCTCGCGGACCTTCTGTGTATTTGTATGCACTACCATGCCGTCCGCTACGGGATATACGCAGGCAGCTCCGAGTCCGCGCGCTTTTTCGATCTCAACGATGCAGACGCGGCATGCGCCGACCTTCTCAAGCTCCGGATGGTAGCAGAGCTGCGGAATGCGGATTCCGGCTTTGGCAGCGGCCTCTATTACGGTAAAGTTAGAGGGCACTTCTACTGTTTTGCCGTCTATTGTAACTTTTACAAGATCCATATTATTTTTACTCCCCTTCCATTAGCCGAAATTATCCGCGCACGATAGCCTTGAACGGGCATTTCTCGAGGCAGGCGCCGCACTTGATGCATTTCGCAGCGTCGATGACGTACTGCTGCTTCGGCTGGCCGCTGATCGCGCCTACCGGGCAGTTCTTCGCGCAGAGGCCGCAGCCTTTGCAGGCGTCGGTGATCTTGAAGCTCAGAAGGCTCTTGCAGACGCCGGCCGGGCATCTCTTCTCTTTGATATGCGCCTCATACTCGTCTCTGAAGTAGCGGAGCGTTGAAAGGATCGGGTTCGGAGCGGTCTGGCCGAGTGCGCAGAGAGCGCCGGCCTTGATGGAAACGGCGAGCTTTTCGAGTTTTTCGATGTCTCCCTCTTCTCCTCTGCCGTCCGTGATCTTTTCGAGTATCTCAAGCATGCGCTTTGTGCCTTCGCGGCAGGGCGTGCATTTTCCGCAGGATTCCGACTGTGTGAAGTTGAGGAAGAACTTCGCAACGTCGACCATGCAGGTATCTTCGTCCATTACGACGAGACCGCCGGATCCCATCATTGCGCCGGCTGCGATGAGCGAGTCGTAGTCGATCGGTGTGTCAAGGAGCTTCTCGGGCATGCATCCGCCGGAGGGTCCGCCTATCTGTACGGCCTTGAACTTCTTGCCGCCGATTATGCCGCCGCCGATGTCGAAGATGATCTCGCGCATCGTGATGCCCATCGGGACTTCGGCAAGCCCTGTGTTGTTGATCTTGCCGGTAAGGGCGAAGACTTTGGTTCCCTTTGATTTCTCGGTCCCGAGTTTGGCGAATTCTTCAGCGCCTACGCGGAAGATGTAGGGGATGTTCGCGAATGTTTCAACGTTGTTGATGTTGGAAGGCTTGCCCCAGAGTCCCTTTACTGCGGGGAACGGCGGACGGGGACGCGGCATGCCGCGGTTGCCTTCGATGGACTGCATAAGAGCAGTCTCTTCGCCGCAGACGAATGCTCCGGCGCCTTCTTTGATATGGATGCGGCAGCTGAAGTTTGTGCCGAGGATGTTGTCGCCGAGCAGTCCGGCTTCTTCAGCCTGTGCAATGGCCTGTTTCAGACGCTTGATCGCGAGCGGGTATTCCGCGCGGCAGTAGATGTAGCCTTCATCAGCGCCGATGGCGTAGGCTCCGATGATCATTCCTTCCAGTATCGCGTGCGGGTCGCCCTCAAGCAGCGAGCGGTCCATGAATGCGCCGGGGTCGCCTTCGTCAGCGTTGCAGATTATGTATTTCTTCGGTCCGGGGGATTTCTGGCAGAAGCCCCACTTCATGCCTGTCGGGAAGCCGCCGCCGCCGCGTCCGCGGAGGCCGGTCTTTTTCATTTCTTCGACGACCTGCTCAGGGGTCATTTCAAGAAGGACCTTCGCAAGTCCTTCGTAGCCGTCAGCCGCGATGTACTCCTCAAGCGAATCGGGGTTGATGCGGCCGCAGTTCTTCAGGACCTGGCGGTGCTGCTTCTTGTAGAAATCGATCTGCGCGTAATCGGGTACGCTCTCTTCGGTGATGGGGGCTTTGTAGAGCAGGCGCTCGACGATGCGTCCCTTGAGAAGATGCTCGCTGACTATCACGGCGACGTCTTCGGGGGTGACGCGGGTGTAGAACGTTCCTTCAGGATATATTATGACGAGGGGGCCATTCTCACAGAAACCCTGGCACCCGGTCTCTACTACCGCGACTTCTTTTTCAAGTCCTGCGGCTTTTATCTCGTCTTTAAACTTTGCTATGACTTTGACCGAACCACTTGAGGTGCAGCCTGTTCCGGCGCATACCAGCACATGTGCTCTTACGAGAGCCATAGAATATTCCTCCCTTCAGCCTACGCTTCTTTACCGGGGATCTTGGCTACGACAAGATCCTCAACGATGACGCCGTTGATCAGATGATCCGCGATTATGCGCGGTACATCGGACGGCTGGACATTTCCGTAGGTGACCCTGTCCTTGCCCGGAAGGACTACGTCAAGAAGGGGTTCTTTCTGGCACATGCCTATGCAGCCGGTCTGCAGGATCGCAACGTCATTTATGTTGCGCTTTGCAAGCTCATCGAGCACGGCCGTCATGACTGCGCGCGCACCGGCGGCTATCCCGCAGGTGCCCATTCCGATTATTATCTGTTTCTCATTGAGTTTTCTTGTTTCTGTCTGCTGTTTTGCTGCAGCCTTTATCTTACGAAGATCCTCAAGACTTTTGATTGCCATCTGATAATTCCTCCCACTCCAACTACGCGTACTGATTCAGGATCTCGCCGATCTTCTGCGGGGTAAGTCTGCCGTGTGTCTCGTCGTTGACCATAACGCACGGAGCAAGGCCGCAAGCGCCTATGCATGCGACGGTCTCAAGCGTGAACTTAAGATCTTCGGTCGTTGCCTGCCCGTCTTTGAGGCCGAGTTTTTCCCTGATAGCCTGCAGAACTGTTTTGGCTCCGCGTACGTGGCATGCTGTTCCCTGGCAGGAGCGGATGATATTTCTTCCGCGCGGATCGAGATGGAACTGAGCGTAGAAGGTTACCACTCCGAAGATATGGCTGATGGGAACTCCGATCTCTTTGCTGATCTCCAGCAGGACGTCTTTCGGCAAATAACCAAAAATCTCCTGCGCCTGCTGAAGCACAGGAATCACGCTACCCCTGGTCCCGCGGTATTTGCCGAGGAGCTCTGACAGCTGCTCCCACTGCTTTTCCGACGATTTCTCCACCATATAAAACGCACCCTCCTTAATTTGTTGCCTTTCACCGGGCCCTCCCGCCAGGAAAAAAGCAGGTGTAACTGATATGAATTGCAAAGATACTTCCTGTGACATAATCTGCGCGATATGCGACAGAGCATTTGAGAAATAACGCACAAAGTACAAAAGATTATACCTATTATACCATGGCGGTCGTTGATAGCAATATAAATTCTGACTTTTGTGCGGAATTAGTTGATATATTCATTCATACAAATTTAACCGTTTTTTATCGGATTTTGGTATTATTTTTCAAAATAATATTTTTTTTGCAGCATATTATGGTAAGGCATTCCTGAAATAATAACGCCGTATAGTACAATTACAATGTATTTGTGTTTCAGGATGGCGTGCCGGAAGAGCGGCAGACACAGGAGGTATCTTTTTTGAGCGGTGTAAAGAGCAGAAAAGCCAGCATGACTGATTATATTATCGTCCTTGCCACAGTGACCATATGGGGCGCCAGCTTTGCCTCGACCAAATACGCGCTCGCTCAGGCCGAACCTTCCCTCATTCTGCTGATGCGTTTTTTCTTCGCTGTACCGGTGCTCGCCGTCGGCTGCCATTTCGAGGGGACGCTGCGGCTGCCGTCGCGCGAAGAGCTGCCGTCGCTGCTTTTCATGGGATTTCAGGGGATATTCTTTCACCAGGGTATACAGGCCGTTGCGATGAAGACGGCCGGAGCAGGCAATTCGAACTGGATGATGGTCGCCTCTCCTGCGTTAGTCGCCGTGCTCGGGTGGATATTCCTGAAAGAAAAGATCACGCGGACAGGTGCGGCGGGGCTTTTGCTGGCTGCGGCAGGCGTTGCGTTGGTGCTCGCGCGCGGCACGGTAAACGGGACGGCGGAAAGCAGCTCCTTCGGTTCGGTCGGCGATTACATTATGCTTTTCTCGGTGCTGAACTGGGCGGTATTCCTAATAATATCGCGCAAGTACCTGCGAGCTTCGCTGCCCCCTGCTTTCTCCATCTTCTGGGAGCTGGTCTTCGCGTTTTTCTTTGCACTTGCTGCATCGCTTGCAGTCGGCACGCATTTTTCGCTTATCGCCGCCTTCTCGCTGCAGACATGGCTTTCGATAATATTTTTAGGCGCGCTCTCCTCCGGGCTCGCCTATCTGTTCTGGTACAAGGCGCTCTCGGTATTTCCTGTGGCAAAACTTGTGATATTCCAGTTTTTGCAGCCGATAGCCGGAATGGTGATATCGTACCTGCTGATCGGTGAGCGCTATACGCTGTGGCTTGCGGCCGGCGCCGTGATGATCATATGCGGCATCTGCCTTGTGAATAAAAGATGACCATGTCCTGCGGGCGCTAAAGTTTTTCCCCGGCAGGGTCACCGGTTAAGATAAACAAGAGGGAAGCCCCCGTACGGACGGCTTCCCTCATTATCATCTGCAGGCTCTATTTATTGTCTGCTATTTTTTAAGCTGTCTTACGACGTCGATGACAGTTCCGTCTCTCCACTCGACGACGCCTATTATCCTGTCGGTCGTTTTGACGGGATCCGTCGGGCCGGACATCTTTTTAGCGCGCGCTGCCAGTTCGTCGATCGGAACGATCGGCAGATCCTTAACGCCGCTTACCGCGTCAAGAAGATCTTTGCGGCGCGGGTTGATCGTGACGCCGTACTCCGTTACTATCGCGTCTATTACTTCGCCCGGCGTCGTAACGTTGTAAACGCTGTCGGTGACGCAGGGGATCCTGCCGCGGAGAAGCGGCTGCGCGATTATCGTGAGCTTTGCTCCGGCCGCGGTGTCCTGATGTCCGCCTGTGCCGTGCAGCAGCGCTCCGTCGGCCTCTGTGTTGACGTTGGCGTTGAAGTCGGTGTCAACTTCAGTCGCGCCCAGGATAACGACGTCGAGCATGTTGACGGCCGCGCCGCAGTTCCACGGGTTGGCGTACCAGTCGGCGGATATTTCGATATGGTTCGGATTCTCGCCGATCGATTTTACCGCGTCGAGGTCGAAGGACTGGACGTCCATAAGTTTGCTTACGAGGCCCTCTCTTAAGAGCTCAACAAAATATCCGGTGATGCCGCCGAGGCCGAAGCCGCCCTTTATGCCCTTCCGGATCATCGCTTCCTTCATGAACGCGGTGACTGCGAGCGGGATGCCGCCGGCGCCGGTCTGGAAGGAGATGCCGTCCTTGAAGTAGGGGCTTGCTTCGATGAGCTGTGACGCGTAGCGCGAGATGAGCAGGCGCAGCGGATCTCTCGTGACCTTCGTGGTGCCGGATACGATGCCTGCCGGATCGCCTATCGAGGGGACTTCGACTACGATATCGGCCTTGGTCTGCGGGATCGAGACCGGAGCGGCCGGGAAGTCCACAAGGTTGTCGGTAATTACTACGACCTTGTCGGCGTAATCAGCGTCTGTGAAAGCATATCCGAGCGAACCGCAGGCCGATTTGCCGAGCGTTCCGCAGATGTTGCCGTATTTGTCGGCCGTAGGCGCGCCTATGAAGGCTACGTCGATATGAACGTCGCCGGCCATTACCGCGCGCGGACGTCCGCCGTGGCTTCTGAGCACTACGGGCACTTCCATACCGCCTTCGGAGATAAGCTGTCCTATCGGGCCGTTTACTGAACCCATTATTCTTGTTACTACTCCGCTCTTGATATGGTCGATTACTTTTTTATGCACTCCGAAAAGGGCTGTCGGGAAGAGCGTAAGGTCTTTGATGCCCATCTCTGCGCAGGCGTCGAGGACCATGTTGACCACATAGTCTCCGTTGCGGAGGTGGTGGTGGAAGGAGACCGTCATGCCGCTCTTGAGGCCGCTTGCCTTTATAGCTTCCTTGACAGAGCTTACGCGCTTGTCGGTTATGTCGCTGTTGAAGCAGCGAAGTCTGGCGCCGGCTATCGCTCCCTCGGGCTTCCTTGCGAAAGCGCCTTCGTAGTGCCTGACTTTGCCGTAACCTTCTATAAAATCAGGAATCTCACGTTTTACTGCGTTGATCGTCATTATCTTTCACCCTCCTGCTTATGCAAGCCCGGCGCGGACGAGGACGTACTCGGCCCTCTTGACGACCGGCATGTCGACCATCTTGCCGTCGACGGTGACGGCTCCCTGGCCGCGCTCCGCCGCTTCCTTCGCCGCCGCGAGGATCTTCTGCGCCTTGGCGATCTCTGCTTCCGTCGGGTTAAAGACGTCGTGTATGATGCGCACCTGGTTCGGGTGTATTATCGATTTCCCGGCGAACCCGAGCTGTTTGATGAATTCGGTCTCTTTCCTGAGCCCTTCATCGTCGGTCACGCGTGAGAAGACCGTATCGAGCGGGTCGACGCCTGCCGCGCGTCCGGCGAAGACCACGAAGCGGCGGGCCCATTCAAGTTCGGTGCCGTCCATCGAGCGTTCTGTCCTGAGGTCGGCGCGCAGGTCTTCGCCACCCGGTATGATGGCCGCGATGCGCGGCGATGCGGTAGCTATCTCGTATGCGTTGAGTATTCCCTTGGCTGTTTCCAGCAGGCAGAAGAGTTTCAGTTTGCCCTGCGGCACGCCGTATTTGTCTTCAAGGCGTGATATCTCTTCGTCAAGTATCTTTACCGTTTCCGCGCTGTCGACTTTCGGCGCGCGGATGCCGTCGAGGCGCTTCATCGGGACGACCGCCTCAAGGTCTTTCTTCCAGAATTCGGTGTCTATGCCGTTGATGCGGACCGTTACTTCAACGTTGCCGAACTCGCCCTGCTTGAGGTATCTGCTGACGAGGATCCTGGCCGCGTCCTTTTCGACCATTGCGACAGCGTCCCCGAGGTCGAGGATGATGCCGTCCGAACCGAAGAGGTGACCTTTGGTCAGCATGTTCGGGTTGTTGCCGGGAAGATAGAGCATTGTACGTCTCATAGTTTTCTCTTCCTCCTACTTCATGAGTCTGCCGTAGGCAGCTTCCACGCGTGCGCCAAGGACTATGTCAAGCGCGCCGTTGTCCTGGACGGCGACTTCCATGTCTTTCACAGAGAGTTCGGCGAGAGTTTCGTTGATCTTTTTTGTCATTGCGCTGTTGAAGCGTGCCGCGCTCGCTCCCGTAATATTTATTTTTATGCCGCTGCCCGGGGCTGCCTCTGTGAGCGTTACGAGGCAGTCCATAGACTCCAGCGTCCCGGCCTGTGCCGTCTTCATTGTGCGTTTCCCCCTGTCGAAAAAGTAATGCGGCCCGCCTGCCGCTTAACGAACAGACAGGCCGCTTGTCAGCTAACGGTTATAGGATTAATCGTCGAAGCCGATAAGGGAGGCTTCGTCCCATGCGCACATCTTGTGTACTTTTTCCTTCGCCGCGGCAAGCTTCTCGCCGGTGAAGGCGGGGTTGATCTTCTGGGCTATAGCTGCTGCCATGTCGAGCGTCGAAACGGCGTTCTTCGCCCAGTCGGGGTCGTTGCGGAAGTCGCGGAGCACGTCATAGGTGAGCGTTCCGGGCTTGCTCTCTACGAGGACTTCGCCGATCGCCTTTTCGATCTTTTTGCCCTCTTCCTCGAGGCCGAGGTAGTCGAGCATCATCTTGCAGGCCATCAGCATCGCGCTGGGGTTGACCTTGTACTGGTGGGCGTACTTCGGTACGGAACCGCTGGAGGGCTCAAAGAGGGCCGTTGTTTCGCCGATGTTGCCGGAGGGAGCGAAGCCCAGTCCGCCGGTCAGCTGCGAAGCTTCGTCGGAAAGGATGTCTCCGAAGACGTTTGACGCAACATAGACGCTGTAGTTCTGCGGGTTCTTGATGAGCCACATTGCTGTTGCGTCGGCGTTCTCTTCGTGTCCTTCGATGCCGTACTGCTCGTATTCCTTCGCGATCTCAAGGAACTTTTTCTTCATAAGTCCGTCCGTCTGGCGGATGACGTTGGCCTTGTTTCCGCAGTGTACCGTCTTGCGGCCGGTCGCCTTGGCATATTCGAATGCTGCGCGGATGATGCGCTCGCAGCCCTGCTCGGAGAATACGCGCCATGAAACGGCGATGTTGCCCTTGCCTTCGCGGAAGCGGTTCATGCCGGGATGCAGGTCGAACATCTCCTTCGGAAGCGGATAGAACTCGACCGCCGAATAGAGGTCTTCGGTGTTCTCACGGAACATTACGATGTCGATATCGGGGTCGCCCTTAAGCGGTGTGCCGATGCCGGGGAGCTTCTTCGCGGGGCGCATGTTGATGTAGAGGTCAAAGAGCTGGCGCATCTGGAGTATCGCCGATTTGAAGCCCTTTACGCCGGCCTTTGAGGTGATGGCCGCCATTATCGTGGCGTCGGTATTTTTGATGCATTCGATCGTTTCGGGCGGGACTGTGTTGCAGCGCGGGTCGCCTTCGCCGAATTTCTTGTTGGATTTCTCCCACATGCACCAGCCGAGGTCGGCTCTGTGCCAGTTGATGGGCAGGTCCATCGCTTCCATTACAAGAAGCGCGCCCTCCATCATATCAAAGCCGGAATCGTCTCCGGCCATATATGTTACGTCGTAACGGTCTTTCTTTTCCTTAACCTTCAGGATGTTTCTTGCCATAGTATTTCCTCCTCTTGTGTTTTGCGGTGCTTTTATTTACCGGCTGCCCCCTGCGGAGGCAGCCGCATTATCTTATGCTAAGCCGAGTTCCTTCTTGACGTGCGGGATAAGTCCGCCGTCTTTGATGAGCCCCTGAACAAATTCCGGATAGGGCGGGAACGGATATTCTTTGCCGCCTGCTACTATCACGCCTTTTTCGAAGTCGATCTCGACTTCATCTCCGGCGCTGATCGCTTCGACTGCTGCAGGGCAGATTATTATCGGAAGCCCTTCGTTGAAGCAGTTGCGGTAGTAGATGCGCGCGAAGCTCTTTGCGATGATCGCCGCTATGCCGCGTTCCTTGATGCAGGAGACGGCCTGCTCACGGCTGGAACCGCAGCCCCAGTTTTTGCCGCCGACGATGATGTCGCCGGGCTTTGCGTTTTTGGTGAATTCGGGGTCAAGGTCTTCGCATGCTACCTTCGCCATGTCGGCGCGTTCCTTGATCGTATATGTGTATTTGCCGGGGAAGATGACGTCTGTGTTGACGTCGTCTCCGTATTTCCATACCTTGCCTTTTACAGACATGTTAAAGCGCCTCCCTCGGGTCGGAAATTTCGCCCTTGATTGCCGATGCCGCAACTGTCATCGGGCTGGCGAGATAGATGAAGCTCTCCTTGTCGCCCATGCGGCCCTTGAAGTTTCTGTTCGCTGTGCTGATCGCCGCTTCGCCGGGGGCGAGTATGCCTTCATGGTTGCCCATGCAGGGACCGCATCCGGGGTTGCAGATTATGCAGCCGGCGTCAAGGAAGATGTCGATGAGGCCTTCCTTCATTGCCTGGCGGTAGACTATCCAGGAAGCGGGGATCACGACTGTGCGCACGGCGACCTTTTTGCCCTTGAGGATACCGGCTGCGAGGCGCAGGTCCTCAATGCGGCCGTTTGTGCAGGAGCCGAGGAACGCTTCGTGAATCTTTGTTCCCTTGACTTCTTCGATCGGTGAGTAGTTGTCGACTTTGTGCGGCTTCGCTACGCCAGGCGTGATGTCGCCGAGGTCGTAGTGGAATTCCTTCGCGTAGACCGCGTCTTCGTCGGCCCAGAGAGCCTCCCATTTGTCGCTCTTTGCGTTGCCGCGCTCTTTGATGAGGTCAAGGAGCTTTTTGTCGGGTTTGCAGACGGCGTTCTTCGCGCCGAACTCGATGCCCATGTTGCAGAGCGTCATGCGCTCGGCTATGCTCATGTTCTCGATGCCCTCGCCGTGGAACTCGACGCTCATGTAGTCGGCGCCGTCGGCTCTGACGTCGCCTATGAACTTCAGGATGAAGTCTTTCGCGGAGACGCCGGGCTTGAACTTACCGGTCACGACGACCTTCATGCTCTCGGGGACCTTGAACCAGAGCTTGCCGGTCGCCCATACCGCTGCCATCTCCGAACGGCCGATGCCGGTCGAGAAGGCACCGAACGCGCCGTATGTGCAGGTGTGGCTGTCGCTGCCTACCATAACGAGTCCGGGCAGCGCATAGCCTTCTTCGCACATCTTCTGGTGGCAGACGCCGCCTTCGCTCTTGACGTCGTAGAAGTTGGGGATTCCCTGAGCCGCCACGAATTCACGCACCTCTTTGTGGTTCACGGCATGATCGCTTGTCGGAGCCGGTACCGCGTGGTCCAGAATCAGGCAGATTCTCTCGGGGTATTTTACGTTCTTGACGCCGATCTTCTTGAATGTCCTTGCGATCGGAGCGCCGTTGTCGTGGCTCATGCAGAAGTCAGGCTCGACTGTTACGACCTGGTTTGCCGTGACTTCGTATCCGGCTGCTCTGCCCAGCACTTTTTCAGCAAATGTCTTGCCCATAGTAAGATCTTCCTCCCGAAGTTTTACTTCGCGCCGACTTTGGCCTTCATGTAGTTCATAAGGCCGCCGGCTTCCATGATATCGTTCTCAAGGTCGCTTACTGCGTCTCCGTGGAACGTGTTGCCGTTGGTTACATCCCTGATCGTTCCGGTCGAAAGCTCAACTTCGAGCTGGTCGCCGTCCTTGATCTTTCCCTCTTTGATGGCTTCAGAGATGCCTTTTACGAAGAGGACGGGATAGCCGTTGTTTATAGCGTTCCTGTAGTAGATGCGGCTGCATGTCTCGGCGAGCACGCAGGGAACGCCGGCGTACTCGAGGCAGTAGACGGCGTGCTCACGGCTTGAGCCGCAGCCGAAGTTTTTGCCTGCCACTACGAAGTCGCCGGGTTTGACTTCTTTCGCGAAGTTCTCTTTGCCGGGATAGTATTCGAAGGCATACTGCGGCATGTTCTTCGGATCTGTTTCGGCAAGATATTTATTGTGATAGATAAGGTCGGTATCGACGTCGTCGCTGAATACCCACGCTCTGCCTTTGAGGATCTCGCTCATAGTACTTTTCCTCCCTATTTAAGGATGTCTCTCGGGTCTGTGATGCAGCCCTTTACGGCTGTCGCCATTGCGGTCATCGGGCTCATGAGGTATGTATGGCTGCCCTTTCCGACCTTGCCTATGAAGTTGCGGTTTGTCGTGGAGCATCCCACGTCGCCTGAGGGCATTGCGCCGTAATGCTCGGCGGTGCAGAGCGAGCAGGTCGGGTTCGTGAAGACGATGCCGGCCTCGAGGAAATCTGCCGCAAGTCCTTCCTTGATGCAGCGGAGCTGCACTTCGGTCGTCGACGGGGTGATTATCGTGCGTACGGTCGGGCTTACCTTGCCGCCGCCCGCCATGAGAACGCGGTGGGCCGCTTCGATGTCTTCATAGCGTCCGTTCGAGCAGGAACCGATATGTACCTG